>NZ_JASMRK010000003.1:152105-228754 GCF_041431295.1 Psychrobacter sp. Arc9
CAGGCTCAACAACTGGTTCAGGCTCAACAACTGGTTCAGGCTCAACAACTGGTTCAGGCTCAACAACTGGTTCAGGCATAGCACTAGTCATTGACTGTGCTAAATTGTCATTATAATCAATACCGCTTTGCAGCTCATCGTGACTTGGTGTCTGATAATCAGCATTATAAAGCTCTGGCGGCGGTGCTGACGCTTCATGTGCAACAGCATCTGGAGCTGATGTAGAAGATACTGGTTCTATAGCTGGTACTTTGGTAGCAGACCCATCACTATCATAAGTATTGCTCAAGACTTCATCGACTGGTAATGGACGAAACGCCAGTAAACGCAAAATGCACATCTCAAGCGCTTGCATCGGTGTACTTGCCAACTTAACACCTTCACGGGCTTGTACAACAATCTCATAATACAGCTGCAGGACATCAGGGCTAATATGCTGAGCTAGCGTATAAATATCTTTTGCTTGCGCCTCATTGACATTGAGAGCCACCTCAGGCAACAGTTGGGTCAATGCCAACTGATGTAACAGCTCAGCGAGCCCATCAAACATACTAGTCGCATCGACCATTTGCGCGCGCATTTGTTCAATATGAGCAGCAACCGCCGACTTATCATGATTATAAATATCTGTGATTAGACGCACTAAGTCAGCGGCATCAATGAGGCCAAGCATTGCGTTGACAGTCGCATCATCCAGTGCGCCTTGACCAAAAGCAATGGCTTGATCGGTCAATGATAGCGCATCACGTACAGAACCCTTGGCTGCACTTGCCAACTGCCAAATGGCTGGCTGAGTATAGCCTACCTGCTCTTTGGTCAAGATATTTGCCAAGTGCTCGCTAAGTAACGTTTGAGGTAATGGTCGCAGTACAAACTGCAAGCAGCGCGAAATAATCGTAATTGGTAGCTTTTGTGGATCAGTCGTCGCTAATAAAAACTTCACATGTTCAGGTGGCTCTTCTAACGTTTTTAATAGCGCGTTAAAGCTGTGCGTAGACAGCATATGTACTTCATCAATCAGATAGACCTTATAACGCCCTTGGCTTGGCGCATAAGGCACATTGTCTAATAGCTCACGCGTGTCTTCGACCTTGGTACGAGATGCGGCATCAATCTCGATAAGATCAATGAAACGCCCCTGATCAATAGCAACGCAGTTATCACATACACCGCAAGGAGTACTAGTAATACCAGTATCACAGTTCAAGCATTTAGATAAAATACGCGCAATCGTTGTCTTACCCACACCGCGCGTACCTGTAAACAGATAGGCATGATGCAAACGATTATAATCAATCGCATTAATTAGCGCTTGAGACACATGCGTCTGCCCAATCAGCTCGTGAAAGTTTTTTGGTCGGTATTTGCGAGCTAAAACTTGATATTGCTGCGTCATAAGAAATGCCAATGTAAATAATACAAATATAAAGGAAGCGTCGGGTTAGTGAATCGTACTATGTTTAGGTTATAACTGAGCTTGAAGTTGAGCCAAACGGTCATATAAGCGTTGAGTGCTTTCATCAATCAATGAGCCTGCTTGATGAAATATATCCAGATAAACCTCAGTATTTACACTGTTTTCGCATGGCCTAAACTCTACGCCCAGTAAAAACAAATCATCCATTACTGGCTCTTGTAACTGGACATTGATATCTGACAATAAATCTTTATAAGAGAGCCGAACATTCTCTGCGCTTAGCGAACTGCTATCGTCTTGCGCATAAAACACCATGAGATAATGGCGTCCAAATACATGATAAGAATGCTCATGACGGACATAACCATTCCAGCGCGAGTCTTGATCCATGGTTCTATAAGCTAAGATTTTTTCTACTAGACATGCATAGGTATACATTGACTCATCTACCAAAATATCAATCTGCTTATTTGGTAAAGGTCTACCCGCTTCATAATAACGCTCAAGCACACTGTTGAATAGCTTGAACCACATTCCAGTATTTTTTTGCATCTCAGCCATTAAGGCATCGGCATACACGGTCTGATTCGGCTCTACTGCTTTAAGTAAGCGTAATTCAACTTGCTCAATTAACTCGTTATCAATTAGCTGTTCTTGTACCCTAATCGCTCTTTGGTGAAAGTCAGGTGATTGTAGAAACTGTTTAAGCAATGTCGATTCGTTTTGAAATGATGCAAAGCTAGATAGTTGACGACGATGGAAGTCTAAAAAGGTTGTCAAATCACTTGGAGTAACCAACTGATTGAGGATATCAACGAAGTTTTGATGACTAAAGACTTGTAAGATATTTTGCTCATCATCTAAGTCTAAAACACAATCCTCTGCAAAAAACCGACTGCCATATTCGTAGCCAACTGCATAAGATGAATGGCCCGACTGATCGTCTTGATGATTAATAGACAATGACGTCAAGCCAATAAAATAAACTGCTTTATCAGTTGTCGCGGCACTTCTATCTACAACTAGGCTATCGTTTTTTTGATAAATCTGAGCGTGGCGTTTGATGAGTTGGTTAACAACTTCTTTTCTCCACTCACGAACTCTAGGATTATCCACTTCTTGTCTATTCGCTTGCATCACAACCGTATTGACGAGCAGATAAATAGTAGCGCCAGAAAACTCAAAAACAAAATCATGACCCTGAAAATGATCAGAGTCAGTGATTTTGTCATCAGGCAACTCATACAATGATAAAAAACATTGCTGAATCATTTTTTGCCATGGCGCATGTGATGCTTGCTGAATATCCATAATACCTCTATAAACGATATTTCACAAAAAAGCTGATACCCATTCTGTGAAAATGAGCAAAAGCTTTTTATGCTGAGTTAAGTATCAGTTTGGATTTATAGCAAGCAAATCCACCTTAGCTATCTTGTTTGCGGCGCATATGCGGGAACAAGATCACATCACGGATACTAGCAGAGTCGGTAAATAGCATTACTAGACGGTCAATACCAATACCCTCACCGGCTGTCGGTGGCAAACCATAAGACAATGCTTCGATATACTCTTCATCGAAATGCATAGCTTCATCATCGCCCGCGTCTTTTTCAGCAACCTGACCACGGAAACGCTCGGCTTGGTCTGCTGGGTCATTAAGCTCACTGAAGCCATTAGCCAACTCACGACCACCAACGAACAGCTCAAAGCGATCGGTAATCTCAGGATTGTCATCACTACGACGCGCTAGTGGCGAGGTCTCAGCTGGGTACTCAGTGATGAACGTTGGCTGACGTAATTGATGCTCAGCCGTTTCTTCAAAGATAATCGTTTGTAGTTTACCCACACCGAACACATCTTTGACTTGTTGCTTAAGTGTCGTAGATGCATATTCTGCTAGGTATTCACGATCATTGATACGTGTCATGTCAAAGTTTTCAGCATATTTTGCAATCGCATCAGACATTGATAGACGAGCAAATGGTGCTTTTAGGCTAATGGCTTCCTCTTGATAAGTCAGCTCTGTTGTACCCAACACATCTATTGCTAACTGATTAAACAGACGCTCAGTCAAATCCATCAGGTCATGATAATCAGCGTAGGCTTGATAGAACTCAATCATGGTAAATTCTGGGTTATGACGGGTTGAAACCCCTTCATTACGGAAACTACGGTTAATCTCAAATACGCGCTCGAACCCGCCAACGACCAGACGCTTAAGATAAAGCTCAGGCGCGATACGTAGATATAAAGGCATGTCTAATGCATTATGATGTGTCTCAAACGGACGAGCTACTGCGCCGCCTGGTATCGGATGCATCATTGGCGTTTCAACTTCCATAAAACGTTCATTAAGCATAAATTGACGAATACCACTAACGATCTGACTACGAACCATAAAGGTATTGCGAGTCGTCTCATTGGTCATCAAATCAAGATGACGATTACGATAGCGCGCTTCGACATCAGCCAAACCATGGAACTTGTTTGGCATTGGACGTAGTGATTTGGTCAGTAGCGTAATTTCTTCAATATGCACATACAAATCGCCTTTACCTGAGCGACCGATATAGCCTGATACACCAACGATGTCACCCAAATCTAGTGATTTGATGCTCGCACGCGTTTCCTCATCAAGCTCTTTACGTGCTACATATAACTGAATACGGCCTGTCATGTCTTGGATCACGATAAACGAACCACGGTTAAGCATGACTCGACCTGCCACGTTGACCTGTGTTTTTTCACCATTCGCTGCTTTTTCTTCAATTTCCTGCTTTGAGACACCATCAAAAGCCGTCTGTAAGTCTTGCGCATAATCAGTGCGTTTGAACGTATTAGGATACGGCTGTTTACCTGAAGCACTGATATCATCTAGCTTGGCTTGCAGTTGTGCGATTAGCTCGTTAGCATCTTCTACGACTGGGGTTTGATCTTGGTTCTGATTATTGTGCTTTGACATAACACTCTCAATATTTTTAGGTAATTAAATGGATAAACGAAAACAGAAAAATTAAATCAATACTTATTATTATAAGAACAGACATGGTGATAAAAACGATAAAACTACTGGTACTCTTAAAGACTAGCTACTAGTCATTGCCACCGATACTGGCCATCAAATCAGCCTGATGCTCACGCAGTAGTGCATCAAGAATCTCGTCCAAGTCGCCTTCCATAATGGAATCAAGCTTGTATAAGGTAAGGTTGATACGGTGATCGGTCATACGACCTTGTGGAAAATTATAGGTACGGATACGCTCAGAGCGATCGCCACTACCGACCAAGTCACGACGTATAGAGTCCGCCACATCGACCTGTGCTTGCACTTTGGCTTGTTGAATTTTAGAGACCAGCATTTTCATAGCATGCGCACGGTTTTTGTGTTGGCTACGCTCTTGCTGACACTCTACCACGGTACCTGTCGGAATGTGTGTCAAACGTACGGCAGAGTCAGTCGTGTTCACGTGCTGACCACCAGCGCCGCT
The DNA here is from genome assembly GCF_041431295.1 of Psychrobacter sp. Arc9. Taxonomy (NCBI): domain Bacteria; kingdom Pseudomonadati; phylum Pseudomonadota; class Gammaproteobacteria; order Moraxellales; family Moraxellaceae; genus Psychrobacter; species Psychrobacter sp. Arc9. Next base: position 157,014 of record NZ_JASMRK010000003.1, read on the forward strand.
TGAGCGGAAAGTATCCATTTTGATATCAGCAGGATTGATATCGACGGTATCATCAATCTCAACTTCCGGCATGACCGCAACCGTACAAGCTGACGTATGCACACGACCTTGGCTCTCGGTTTCAGGGACACGCTGTACGCGGTGAGCGCCTGATTCAAACTTTAGACGACCATATACACTATTGCCAGATACACGAGTGATGATTTCTTTATAACCGCCATGCTCACCTTCATTTGCAGAGAGCACTTCTAGTGTCCAGCCTTGGCTCTGCGCGTATTTTTGGTACATACGGAACAAGTCACCAGAGAAAATCGCTGCTTCATCGCCACCTGTCCCTGCACGAATCTCTAAAAATGCTGGTACTTTATCGTTAGGATCTTTTGGTAGCATCATCAGATTAAGCGCTTCTTCCATCTCTACGATGGTATCACGCGCACTCTCAATCTCATCGATCATCATCTCTTTCATGTCAGGATCTGTTGCATCGGCTAGCATCGCTTCTGCATCAGCCTGATCCGTTTCTGCACCCACGTAGTTTTGCCACAGCGTCGTGATCTCCATCAAGTCGCTGTGCTCAACAGACAATTCACGGAACTTATTATTATCACTAATGACACTAGGATCTGATAATAAAGCGGTGACCTCTTCATAACGGTCTACCATCTGGTCTAAACGCAGGCGTAAGGATTCTTTCATAAAAGGACTTTTAATTAGATAAGAGGAATAAGCTCGTGATTATAGCAAATTTTTTGGGGTAAATTAAAACCTCTAATCATTCTTGTTGATATTGTCGGTAATCTCGATGTTATCTTCTCCAACATCTCTGTTTATATTTAGATGTCACAGCTTAATTTCAATAGCAAAAACAACAGACAAAAAAATAGCTAAGAATATTCTTAGCTATTTTTATCAAAACAAGTAGTCAAAGTATTAGACCTTGCGAACTAAGACCGATCCAATAGAGTAACCTGCACCAAATGAGCAAATAACGCCCAGATCGCCTGATACTAAGTCATCTTTGTGGCGATGGAATACAATCATAGGACTCGCTGAGCTAGTATTGGCAAATTCAGCAATAACACTCGGAGCAATCGATTTATCGGCATCTTTACCAACCACGGTACGTAGAATCAAATCCAACATATTGGCATTGGCTTGATGCAACCACATCATCTTAACATCAGATGTTGGGATGTCGTTTTCTTGCAAGTGCTCAGTGATAATCTCTGACACTTTCGGACAGACTTCACGGAATACTTTACGACCGTTTTGCAAAAACAGCTTGTCAGTGACCGGTGCTTTGATATCTGGATACATTTCAGTCTGTGCTGCTAGATACTCTGAGCGATCCATAAAGCCATATTCGTTTTTAATGTTGGTCGAAAACTGAGTAAATAGCTTAGAGTTTAGAATCTCATAACCTTTTGGCGTATCTAATTCTTCAACGATAGAAGCAGTCGCTACATCACCGAAGATAAAGTGGCTGTCACGGTTGCGCCAGTTTAGATGCGCTGAGGTAATCTCAACGTTGACCACAGCAATACGCTTGGCCAAACCAGAGATGATAGAACCATGTGCTTGTGACAGACCAAACGTCGCCGCACTACACGCAACGTTCATATCATAAGCAAAGCCGCCAATCATACCAATTTCGTTTTGGATTTCGATAGCAACCGCAGGATAAGTACGTTGGAAGTTTGAGCAAGCAAGGATGATACCATCTAAGTCGTTGGCCTCAAGTCCAGCATCAGCCAAAGCGTCTCTCAGTGCTGCTGCACCCATTTCGGCCATGACTGACAACTCTTCGCCCAAGTTGCGGTAAGGGATAACTGGCGCCATGATTTCAGTATTTAAGATACCTTCTTTTTCCATCACATAACGTGATTTGATACCAGATACTTTTTCGATGAAAGCAGCTGAAGAAGGCTCAAGTGCCGTCACTGTCTCTGCAGCTATCTCTTCAGCATGTTCGGTATTATAGTTTTCAACATACTGGTTAAATGACTCAACTAGCTCTTCGTTACTAATGCTGTAAGGTGGGATATAAAGACCAGTGCCTGTGATACAAGTCGTCATGATAAGCTTCCTTGTCTACTACTGTGGTGCTTGGAATAAGCATAAAAGTGGAAAAATAATAGCCATTCAAATTCAGTGAATAACTGTAAACTTAAAATCAGTGTGTTTATTATGCCTGAATATTATAATTTTTCTAATACTTTGTTACAAATAATCTGTTTCTTGCCATAAATTAGCAAAGACTGCCGTCCTTTTTCGATAGCTACGTTATAATTAGCATCATTTTGGTCTGTACTATTCATCGAACTATCTTGATTATTCAGAATATTGATACGCGCTCATATTTAGGAATACTAATGGCAGAACTTCTCAACTGGTTATTTGGTCAATACGCTGACTACTCTACAATATTCATCATTCTTGAACTGATTGCCGTTGTCTTCGGCGTAGCAAGTGTCTTACTCGCCAGCAAAACCAATATTTTAGTCTTCCCTATCGGTCTGGTCAGCACTGCTATATTTGTGTACCTACTGTGGAAGTGGCAGCTGTTTGGCGATATGTTCATCAATGCTTACTATACCGTGATGAGCTTGTATGGCTGGATTAACTGGTCAAAGAATAAGAAAAACCAGTCTGTTGAGCACAAGCAGTCAAATGCCAATAATGTCCGTATTGAGCATTTGCATGCAGGTGACATCCCGATACTATCTGCTTTGGCAGCAGGAACGATAGCTTTTGTAGGATTGGTTTATTACTTCCGTCCAGTGATTAATAATGGCTTCAGTTTCGATGGTGCGGTACTTGGAATCCATCTATTTACTTGGGTCGATTATACTGACATGCTCACTACTGCTTTATTTTTGATGGCAATGTGGCTCATGGCACGGCGCAAAATCGAGCATTGGATACTCTGGATCATCGCTGATGCGATATCGGTACCACTATACTTCTATAAAGGTTTTACTTTTACCGCGCTACAATATGTAGTCTTCACTCTTATCGCAATCTGGGCATACTATGAATGGCAACGACGCTACCGTGTACAACCTCGAGCAGCATACGCCTAAATCTGTCATCAACGTCGCGGTTTTAGGGGCAGAAAGTACGGGTAAGACGACCTTATGTCGTGATTTGGCCGAGCATTTTGATACTCCTTGGGTGTCAGAATACATGCGCACCTACTTACAGGCAAAGTGGGATGATGAGCAGCTGACTTGTACGTGGGAAGATCTGCTCCCTATCGCACAGGGGCAGGTTACACTAGAGAATACCTTAGCCAAACAAGTCGCTCAGTCGTCTAATGCCAGTCATTATTTGTTTTGCGATACCAGTTTGTTTGAGCTGATGGTTTATTCTTATTGGTATTATGGCGACTGCCCTACGACCCTTGAGCAAGCAGCGTTGGCGCATCACTATGATTTGATATTATTGACTGAGGTTGATACGCCATGGGTGGCTGATGACCTGCGAGACAGTCCACACCAACGCGATGAGATAAGCGACTATTTCGCCAGTCAATTAAGCAAGCATCAAAAACCATTTCAACGCATTAGTGGCGATAGAAAAGCGCGCGTTCAGCAAGTAGTAGCGCAGCTCGCTAATATAGATAATATATCGCCTGACTAAAGCTAAATAGCTATACCCAAAAAATTATTCATATTTGTGTCTTTAAGACGTTCTTGTCTTTAAAACTTTTTTGTATTTGAAACCTAAGAGATACCCATGCTAAAGAAGTTTGAGCTTTATTTAGAAAAAACCATATTTAATAGCCGCTGGATACTGGCGCCTTTTTATCTAGGATTAGTGCTAGGCATTATTTTATTATTTATTAAGTTTGTCCAAAAACTATGGCACATGTTTGCTGACATTCTGACGGCTTCTGAAGCCAGTGTGATTGTAGATATATTGGTATTGGTTGATATCTCTCTAGTTGCCAGTTTACTGCTTATCATTATATTCAGTGGCTATGAGATTTTTGTCTCAAAAATCGATACTGGCACCCATGATGATCGTCCTAGCTGGATGGGCAAAGTGGACTTTTCGGGTCTAAAGCTCAAAGTCATCGGAGCGATCGTCGCTATCTCGGCAATTGACCTTTTGAAATCCTTTATGGATATCTCTAGCGGAATGAGTGAACTTGATGCCGACAAACTCATGTGGAAGGTTATTATTCATATGACCTTTGTATTGTCTGGCTTGTTATTCGCTATTATGGATAAAGTCGTTGGCGATACAAAAAAGCATTAACACTTGAAAGTAGTTATCCGAAAATATCAACTTTCGCCCTTTCACTGTTTTTCCATATTTCCTGCACATCTTCTCGTTATGCCCTCTCTATGATGTCTTTTAAAACCACGGTCTGCTATTTCGGCAGCTGTGGATTAAAGGCACTTAGGAGGCGACAACATGCAAAAAACATTATTGACTAAGTTATCCATCATTGTAGGACTTTGTATTGTCTTTTCAATCGGGCTCACTATGATTAGCGATATCATATACGAGAGGCAATACTACGCAGAATCAGTGATAAAAGAAATCACACAGCAGCATGTCAATCCACAAGAAGTGATTAATCCATTTATCGCTATTCCCACGACAGTCACACCGGCATGTCAGTCAAATGCATCTGATACACCAAATATAAAGAGCAAATGCGAACCGTCATACTCGAAAATTGAGACGATTTTTGCCTCTCAGACGCAAGCTGCACAAGACCTAAAAGTGAACACAGACACTTATAAACGCGGTATTTATAGCGCTACTAGCTATGATGGTCAGCTGACATTCGATCAGAGTTATACCTTTGCTGAGACTTTAGAAAATTTAGATCAGATTGGCACTACAATTGACAATGATACAGATAAGACACAGCTAGCCAAAACCATTACCCACTGGAACAAGGCAAAACTTATCATTCCTGTGTCTGATTTGCGCGGTGTCGCCACCCTGCCTACTGTCACAATTAATCAAAAGTCGATTGCAGCAAACTATCCGCAGATACCAATGATAGAGAACTTAAGCTATGTCGAAGTAGATATTCCTGAAGACGTATTGGAGCAATTAATCAATCCTACTAGCCAGCAGAATAAAGAACCTCGTGTTGTCGCAGGCTCAAAGGATACAAATTTAGATAAATCAGGGGTAAGTAGCCAGTTACCCAACCTTAAAGACAATCAAGCACTCAATATTGTGATCGACTTGCCGTTAGCTGGCATTAGCGATTTAACGACTGTCCCAACTGGGCAGAACTTTACTCTATCTATGCACAGTGACTGGCAGACACCAAACTTTATCGGTAAAGCATTACCAAACACTAAGAACATTATGAATAAAGGATTCGATGCCAGTTGGCAAAATCAGTATTTAACCGTTGCAAATAATCAGTACCTCTCTCAATGTCTCAGCGTGCCTAACCATCAATGTACTGTCATAAGTGAATCAACGCTCAATATCGATAGTCATTCGTACAATCCTGATTCGCTTGAGGCATCAAGAGGTCTGACGACAGACAGTACAGCAGTAGCTGGTAGTAATCAAAGTGTTCTGCTAAACAGCTTTGGCGTTAGTTTTGCAAGCCCCAACGATGTCTATCTACAAACTGAAAGAGCCATGAAGTACGCCTTGTTATTAATGTTGGTATCGTTTGGCACTTTCTTTTTATTTGAAGTGCTCAAATCAAGTCGTATTCACCCTATTCAGTATCTGCTCGTCGGCTGCGCACTATTTGTCTTTTATGTCTTATTACTACCACTTGCAGAACAAATCGCATTTTGGCAAGCCTATATGGTAGCGGCCAGTGCTTGTGTTGGGCTTATTGGCTGGTATAGCTATTATGTATTTGGCGGTTTAAAACGGGCAGTAATCTTTACCGCGACACTTGCTGGGCTATATGCTGCGTTTTTCGGTATTTTAAGTACAGAAGATCTCAATCTATTACTGGGTGCGATATTCTGCTTTGTGATACTTGCCTGCGTGATGGTGATGACTCGCAAACTTGACTGGTACAAAGTGACATAAATGATGAGAGCCATGCGCTGTATAAAGAAAGTCAGACAAACTGTCAGTAAATGAGAGGTTTTTATCTGATAATTTGAAAAAAATTGGCTGCCTTAGCTTATTAACTGAGCTAAGGCAGCCAAGTAGTCATATTATTTGACGATATGATTGTTTAACGCTTTAGCCCAATTATTGCAATTATCCTCGCAGCGCGGGCAACACTGATTGGGGTCAGAGATTTCATCAACGTAACCGCAATACATACAAGCATAATAAACACCTGCTTCTACTTGCTCGACCGGTCGGTATTGCTTGGGGAAAAGCGGCATCCCGTAGTCTGTTTTTTCAGAGGTGTGCAATAAAATACTAAAATTGCCATCAGCTTCGAGCAAACCAGTACGCACTTGACCTAAATGCTCAACCCCTTGTTGGCGCATTTCAGCAAAAAACTCATCGTGTGACATTTCACCTTTTTTGATTTTATCAAGCACCAGCATGCCATCTTCTACAATATACATTGAGCGCCCCTCTAGCAGGTCTTCAAAAGGCTGAAATTTCATCATCGCCCAAGTACAAAGCCTATAGAGCGAAATGACAGTACCCATGATTAATACCGCTTGAATGATGGGCAGGTCTTCGGTGAACATGGGATCACCTGCGATAGAGCCTAACGATAAAATGATGGTTAACTCAAAAATAGAAAGCTGACGAACGCCGCGCTTACCAGTGAATCGCAAAAATGTGATAATTAATACAAACATTACAGTGACACGTATTAAAATTTCTACGGCAAACCACCAAGTTGTGTCATGAATAAAAATACTTGCCCAATTCATACTATCTTTCCTATTTATTTATCTAATTATTGTGTTTCATGAGTGTTGTTCTAATAGTTCATTTGACGCGAAGCACATCATCCCTATTTTTAGACCTTATCGTCAATACAACTATCGTTATTCTGATTTAAAAGAGACTTTTTGCCATAAGTACGACAAAATATCCTGTCTTGTGAAATGGCTATAGATTAGATTAATCAGTTATAAATCTATTATCTTTGCTAAGAATAAACGTTCGTTATAACAGCGTATCTTAAGACCTAAAACTAAAATCCTATGTTTGCCTGTTTTGTGCCATTTATTCATTGTAGGAATTACTTTTGAAAGCCACGATTTATACCATTATTGCGTTAATCGCCTTTGCCGCAAACTCTCTGTTTTGCCGAATGGCATTGGCAGAAGGCTATATCGACGCTTGGAGCTTTACCATCATCAGGCTAGTGAGTGCGACGGCCTGTCTAGGCATTATCATGGCTATACATGCTTACAGACTGCGACGCCAAACGTCTAATCATGACGAATCTACTGTCCACGCTATATTAAATGACAAAGGCAGTTGGTTAAGTAGTCTCAGCTTGGTGATTTATGCGCTGTGCTTTTCAATTGCGTATGTAGAGCTGGATACTAGCACTGGGGCATTGATTTTGTTTTCAGCGGTTCAGCTGACGATGATTGGCTGGGGTATCTATAAAAAAGAACAGCTCAGCGCGCTACAATGGTTAGCGTTTGTCGTTGCAGTGGCGGGGTTTGTATATCTGATGTTGCCATCCGCTGCCATACCGTCACCATTGGCTGCAGCGTTAATGGCTATGAGCGGCATAGCTTGGGGAGTATATAGTATACGCGGCAAATCATGTGTCTCACCGCTGCGAGCGACAGGGTTTAATTTTGTGCGTAGTTTAGTCGCTGTGCCTATACTACTACTGGTAGGTATGACGTATCTAGATGACTTAGGTTTGAAAAATATCAATTTGGATGGTATTACCATTGAAGGTGTACTACTCGCCTGTGCATCCGGAGCGATCGCCTCAGGGTTGGGCTATAGTATCTGGTATACAGCGATGCCACTATTGAAAAACACACAAGCCGCTATCGTTCAGCTATGTGTCCCTGTGATTGCTGCGTTGCTAGGTGTGATATTTTTATCTGAGCAGTTAACTATGCCCTTTATTATCGCAAGTACGGTCATTTTGGGTGCGGTCTTGGTGTTTACCTTAAATAAAAAAGTAACGGTATAAAATAATGCTATTAACAACCTATCATTAGCTAAACTGCTCAGAAAAAGTTCCAGCTTATGATTCTACCAGACAACATAAAACGCCCCGACTCTTATAAATCGAGGCGTTTTATATTCGAGTTATTATTTTAATATTGCTAGTCTACGGTCAACAGTCGTTGAACAACAGCATTTAAGCAACAGTAACTTCTAGACGAGTATCGACATTGCCGCGAGTAGCATTAGAATACGGGCACACCTGATGCGTAGCTTCGATCAACTGCTGCGCCTGCGCTTCATCAATACCTGATACTTCTACAGACAGCTCTATCTCTAGGTTGTAGCTACCGTCAGCTTTCATACCGATACCTACTTGCGCAGAGGTTTTTGAAGCGGTAACAGGCAATTTCATGTGCTGTGCAGTCATGCTCAAAGCGCTATCAAAACAAGCCGCGTAACCCATGGCAAAAAGCTGTTCTGGATTCACGCCTTCTTTGTCTTGCTCTTGAAAAGATACCAAGTCAAATCCTAAAGAACCATCGTCTAATCCAGTATGGCCAGAACGTCCACCAGTAGCGGTTGCACGCGTTTTATAAAATATTTTCATGAGTAATTATTCCTTGTTTCATATTATTAGAGGTCGTACTTACGCTGTTGCGATGAGATTATTATAGAATCCTCTGCATTTATACGTTAGAACAAACCTCTATAACTCTTGCCTAATCCTACAAATATTTATACTATCAGGCAACTCTATAAAATAAGCACTCGTGATGAATCAAACGACTATTGACCAACTTTTAGCAGTACTACCTAGAAATAAAACCATCGAATCTGCTGTTTCAGGTTTGTTCTTTTACTGCGCGGACAAACCAAGCAAAGCCGTAAGCTATATTCAAGAGCCAAGTATTTGTATTGTACTGCAAGGTGAACGAGAGATTTACTTGGGTGCTGACTGTCAAAGGTTTGACAATAGTAACTTGATGTTCTGTCCCGTTAATATACCGCTAAGTATGCATATTAAACACGCTTCGATAAAAAACCCTGTCATTGTTTTATCAATGAAATTAGATTTAGCTATGATTAGAGACGTCTTATCACAAATACCCACGACACAACCAATGACAGGTAGTCATTTAGGGATAAAGTGGCACTTAGATGACACCATAATGGACGCATTTGAGCGATTGATACGCTTGCTTGATTATCCAAACGATATTAATTTTCTGTCTTCTTTAATTCAACAAGAAATATACTATCGCCTACTCTTGGCTGAACAAGGCAACAAACTTAAGCAATTGGTCGTTAGCGGTAGCCATACACACCGCATTGCCCAAGCGACTGACTGGATAAAGGCACATCTGGATGAACCTATCATGGTTGAGAGCTTGGCTAGTAGATGCGGCATGAGTGTCTCAGGGTTTCATCAGCACTTTAAAGAAATAACCCAGCTGAGTCCGCTACAGTATCAAAAAAGCTTACGTTTAATGGAAGCTAGGCGCTTAATTAAGATGCATGGGACGCAAATATCACAAGTAGCAATGCAAGTAGGCTACGAAAGCCCTAGTCAGTTCAGCCGAGAATATAAGCGATTTTTTGGTGTGAGCCCGAGTAGTGAGTTGTAGTTATAATTTTATTTTTTAATAAAAAAAATTTTTTGCTTAGGCTATTTACTATTATATTTACGAAAGCATTCCTTAAAAAATATCATTTTTAAGTTGAATAATTTGCGGAGTATTTTAAATAAATAGAAAAATTGGTTGACGTGACTATATATTCGTATTATAACATATTGTGTATATTTAAAATAATGAATGTATAGGAGCAGCTTTACTCTGCGTACGATCGATGTAAAGCGATCAATAGAAAGCTTAGGGAGGAGATAACATGATTCGTTTAAGCTACACTCTCAAATGCTGGGCACTTGGCATCACGTTTTTTACAGTGTTCTACTTTATGGTAGTCATGAGTGACCCTGGCTTTAGCAAGTACATTTATATGTTAGCTTTTAGCACCTTGCTATTCCCTATTGCTAAGCGTGCCGTCGATGTCATGACCGATTTTTTCGCACCAGATATTGAATTGTTCAATGGATTGCTACCATCACTTTTAATCAATATTGCGATTTGGATGCTTACTCCATTTATCGTCGCATTAACCGTGATTGCCTATGTACTTTATAGCATGGGTGTACTGACAGAAAAGATTAGCCATTAGATATTATACAAATAGAAAGGCTAGATTAGTGCTTGCTAACTTAAACTTTCTATTTGTGCATTAAAGTTCTAAACAAATACCTGATAAGATCTTTTATATCACGTCTCAATCCGCTCACTATATGTAATATGGATTTTTAAATGCTTACTTACTAACTTCATTTCCTCATATATTTCCCGTGTATGAGACTTTCTCTGTAATGTGTCTGAAGAGTTTTTTATAACGAGATAAGAAATCAAATTCAAACTACGGCAACCTTCAATAAGATTTGATTCGCTTGGCATTCTCAATATTTTTGCAAAAACACTATAAAGTAAAATAGCTTGTTTCTTTGCCAAAATCATTGAAGATAATCTTATAACTTCGTTTTGTACATCCTTGTTGACATTATCATTTATAAAGCCAGATTGTTCTCGAAGGAATAGAGATGAAACTTCTCCAAGTATTTCTTTTAACCCTACTATGGGTTCTAAAATCAACTTTAAAGTAAACTGACCTATGACAAAAATTGTGACACCTGCAATTATAGTTAGAAACATTTTATAAACCTCACAATTAAAGAGAATTATATACAACCTTCTAACTCACCTTGTCCCACATTTTGCTTAGACGCTTGGGCGACACTGCCATACGAGTTTTCATAGGCTGGGCAAACAATTGGATACGATATTCCTCCACCATCCAACGATACTCACTGATGGCTTCTTTGTCCGCACGTCCTGCTAGCCGCTCCATATGCAAGTCAAGCGCGTAGACGCCATCAAGGTCAGCGTCGAGGTTATGCTCCAGACGCTCTAGTCGAATCTGTAGCGCTTCAAGATAGCGTGGGTACTGTTGCCAGTGGCTATAGTCCATCCGATAGACAAAATCAGCCAAATGTAAGTCTTCTAGCTGATCTTCGATATCATCGATAGACTCACCAAATATCTCGCGATCTAGCATCAGTAGTCCTTGGCGAATACGTTGCCAACGAGTATAAACATTCTTAAGCGTTTTGATAACGCTTTGACCAGTTAATAAAAAGTTATTCACTACCACTTCGAGAGTCTGGGCATACTCTTCAGAGGTAAACGGTAGCTCTTCGCTCAATCCGACTGCAATATCATCGGCGCTTTCTGGTAAATTTTCAGCATGATCAAATAAGACGTAGTGCTCTTCGAGAGCCGCGTCTAACGCAGCATCTATAACGATCGTTTTGAGTTTATCCATGTCGCCAAGTGGCGCAAATGCCAGTTTAAATATACTGTCGATTTGGCTCGTTAACTGCTTTTTCTTTGCACCAAGTTTTCCTTTGATTAAAGTCAGCACCCCGATGCGATGTGCTTGAAGTGCTGCATTGACATCAGTGTATTGATGAATCGATACAGCTTCTCCCGCTTCATCAGCGACAAGCGCTGCAAACTGTTTCATCACCACACCTGCGCTATGATGATTTTTGCTAAAAGCAAAATGCTCAGGGAACTCAGTATGCACGCCTTGCTGCTCATTTACCGCTTGACTGGTTTCAGATGCATGACGAATCTGTAGAGTTTGCAGGTCACGGCCTTTTTCGATGATACGGTTTTTCTCATCGACCACGCAGATTTGTGGCTGCAAATAGCGATCAATCGTAGATGGATTGAAGTTCTCTGGCGTCACCGACATAATGCCGCGACGATGCAATGCCTGACACAGCTGCTTCAGCAATCCTTGTCCACCCTTTGGCTGCAACTCATCAAACAAACTGTCTGCGGTATTGGGTATCGGTACGATTTGACGACGTATCTCTTTTGGTAGCGACTTGAGCAGCTGCAATACCAATTCATAGCGCCAACCGGGCACGCCCCACAGTAGCTCAATAGCGTCGAGCTGCGGTAATGCGGCAAGCGGTACACGTATGGTCACACCATCATCATCGCTGGCTGGATCAAAGATATAGCGGAGTGGCAGCTTTAGATCGCCCAGCTTCCACACTTCTGGGAAGTCCCCTGTGGTCGGCGCTTGGCTATTAAGTACGTCTTCATCAGTAAAGAATAGATGCTTGGCATCATGTTTCTCCACTTCTGCACGCCAATCTTCAAACGCTTTGCGACTGGCAACGTGCTCAGGAATTTTCTTATCATAGAACTGATACAGCGTCTCTTCATCTACCAATAAATCGCGGCGACGCAGCTTGTCTTCGATACGCTCAACATGAGCAATCTTATCCATGTTATGTTGTAAAAATGGTGCATTGCGACCAAAGTTGCCCGTCACTAAGCCATCACGGATAAAGATCTCTCGTGATTCAACTAAATTAACTTGCTCATAGTTAGTCAGCTGCTTACTAATAATAATCAGCCCAAACAAACTAATCTGTGCGTAAGCTTTGACGCGTCCTGTTTTCTTGGACCAATGTGGTTCGAAATAGTGATATTTCAGCAAGTCACCTGCCGCTGAAATAATCCATTCTGGTTCGATTTTGGCAACAGTACGCATAAAGACTTGTGAAGTCTCCACCATTTCAAACGCCATCACCCAAGGGGGTATTTGTTTAAACACCGTACTGGCTGGGAATATCTTGGCCTTTTGCTGACGCGCAGCCAAATACTCACCGCGGCTTTCAGTCTTATGCGCGATGATAGACAACAAACCCGTCAATAACGCTCTATGCAGATTGGCATATTTGACCGCTTTTAGCTCTTCATCTTCGATCGCTGTCGGATCATTGACAGCCACATTTTTATCAGCAGCTTTTGATTCATTGACATCAGTTAATTTCAGCTCAGTGACCATTTGTACCAATTGACGGTGTGTCTGATGCCATTCACGTACACGTGGGAAGCTTAAATAGTTTTTCTTAGCAAACTGCTTACGCTGATTACCAGACAGTTTATTGCCGTCTTCATCTTTTTCAAACAGCGCCTTCCATAGGCTCAGATAAAACAAAAAGTCAGAGTCGTCTTGACGGAAGACCGCATGCTTTTGATCCGCTTGTGTACGTTTATTGGCAGGACGCTCGCGTGGATCCTGTACAGCAAGCGCGGCCACAACGATCAGCATTTCACGAATACAATCAAAATCAGAACCAGCCACCAGCATACGTGCCAGCCTTGGATCGATTGGCATACGTGCCATTTTCTGACCAGTCGCTGTCAAACGTAGGTGATCAAGCCCTTTTCTCGCTTTTGGCTTGTTAGCTTTGTCTTGAGCAGCAATGTCTTTCTTAGAAGTAATAGCGCCCAATTCATCTAGCAGTTTATGACCATCAGTAACCAATCGGCTATCAGGCGGCTCAATGAATTCAAAGTCATCCACACTACCTAGACGTAGATTGGCCATTTGCAGGATTACTGACGCTAAGTTAGTACGTAAAATCTCAGGCTCAGTAAACTCAGGGCGGCCACTAAAATCTTCTTCACTATAAAGACGAATACAAACACCTGGAGCAACACGCCCACAGCGACCTTTACGCTGATTGGCAGCTGCTTGTGAAATTGCTTCAATCGGTAAACGCTGTACGCGTGAGCGATATGAGTAACGCGAAATCCGCGCAAAACCCAAGTCAATAACATAACGAATACCCGGTACGGTTAATGCGGTCTCAGCAACGTTGGTCGCGATAACAATACGGCGACCTCGACCCGATGGTTGAAAGATACGCTGCTGCTCTTCATAAGTCTGCCGTGCAAACAATGGCAGTACTTCTGTATGGCGAGGGCCATGACGCTCAAGCACTTCCTGCGTCTCACGAATCTCAGCTTCAGTTGCAGCAAATATCAAAATATCAGCCTGATCGGCGTGACCTTTACTCTGCGCGTCGCTAAAGCACTCTTCGACCGCAGCAACCACAGCGCGCGGCAGGTTCTCTTCAAAATCATCGTAGCTGTCATCTTCTGAGCTGTTCACTGGCTCATCTGTCAACGGACGATAACGGACTTCTACTGGAAAGCTACGCCCTTCTACATTAAAAATAGGCGCAGGAACTTGCCGTTTGAGCTTATTGTCATAACGGCTGAAGTATTCACTAAAGCGCTTAGTATCGAGGGTAGCTGACGTAATAATGACTTTTAAATCTGGGCGCTTGGGCAGCATCTTTTTGAGATAACCCATAATAAAATCGATATTTAAGCTACGCTCATGCGCCTCATCGATAATAATCGTATCGTACTTACTCAAAAACCGATCATGACCCAACTCAGCGAGCAGAATACCGTCCGTCATGAGCTTTACAATAGATTGCGCTGTCCCTTGCTCATTAAAGCGAATCTTAAAACTGACCGTATTACCTAATGGCTCACCCAGCTCTTCTGCGATACGGTTTGCCACACTACGAGCAGCCAATCGTCTCGGCTGTGTATGCCCTATCTGCCCTGTAATACCGCGCCCTGCTAGCATTGCAAGCTTAGGCAACTGCGTCGTTTTACCAGAACCCGTCTCACCAGCAACGATAATAACTTGATTATCGATAATCGCTTGTACTAAGTCTTCTGCGCGTTGGCTAACAGGCAGATCCAGATTTAGCTTGGCAGGTAAATCACTTGGAATACTATTGATACGTGCCTGCACAGCTTTTTGAGAACGCATTTTTATTTTCTCGTACTGAGCACGTTTTTTAGCGAGTACATCATCTAGCTTCTTTTCTTGCTCAGAATCATGATTAGATTTTTTATTCTTAGGCACAGCAGCACGTGCCAGCTCACGTTCAAGACGGCTTAAGTAATAGCTATCCTTGGCAAGTACTGGTAGATCCGCCAGTGGTACTGCTGGCTTCTTAGTATCTTGAGTTTCATTTACAGTAGATGTATCTGAATCGCTGTTTTCAGGAATATTGGGCTTAGAAGTATTGGGCATATTTGCTTAGGCTATTTATTATGTAGAATTGGTTAGATTATGGGGGTAATTGGGGTATGATTCAAGTTAGTCGAGTCCTGATTGCTCTCGTAAGCTGTCCATTAGGTTTATTTAATCAAGCGTGTATTGAGTTACTTTTATGAAATTTAGATAAATCTATTATAGCGCCAATTTCTTTAAATTCTTGATGCTTAGATAGCCGACGTACTCTTTGTCTTCTTTAGCATTCAGCTCATCTGTATCACTAATAGGCTCAATCGAAAGCTGAACATTGGAGATAAGATCATTTACGTTATATATGTCATCTATATCTACTGCAAACTTATCATCAATATGAGAAGCTGCATTGAAAGGTGACGTTTTATCTTTAAAAGTAGATTGCTTATAAAAATCACTTTTTTTTGCTTGTTTGATCGCGTCAGCTTGGTTAGGTGCAACGATGAGTAGCTTATAATGGAATTCTTCAAAACTGTCCTGCTGATAGCCACCTAGATTGATAAAGAATAACTTTAAGTCAGCAGCAGCCTTTAATTGCTGACTTGGTTCAATTAACTTAATGGCATAACTACCCACTTTGGCAATCGCTCGATACGAATCAATATGCCATTTATTTTTTACCTCAGGCCAATGTTCATTGATATCTCCTATCAAGTCACTCACTTGACTGGCTGCACCAAAGAAAATATCGTGTTGCTCAATCAGACGGCCTTTAGGACGGCCGCCCAATTGAACCATATATAGTGTTAGCATTTTACGTAATCTCTATTAAATAAAAACCCATAGTTAATCTAAAGGTAATGCTGTCATTGCTAGGATAGAACGTTTTTAAGTACTGTCATACTGGAAACACTCTACCCGTCTTCAATGCAAATGCCCAATCTTCACGTCCGTTTCTTAGAGCCATATTTGCTGCTGCTTCATGGTCATAAGCGACCCTGACATGCTCAGTTTGCCAATGTTTACCTTGTTGAGTCTCAATACATTTGATAAGAGCATAATTAGCATGAGGCGAATAAGTTTGCATCTTATGAATAATAGGCAAATCGTCTTCGTAAGCTGGATAGCCAACGCTACCACTATTCACAATAGTTTGTCCTGACGACAGTACTACTGTACGCGGGATGTGTGTATGACCACATAAGATAACATCATTATCAATACCATCAAGTAACGCCAATATAGTCGCATCATTACGCACTATTGGTTGACCCGTTTCGATATCCTCTAGTAAATATATCATGTCATCGGTCGGCGAACCATGGCAGAGGTATACATCCTCACTGACATGAAAATAAAATGGCAAAGACCGCATCCATTCAATCGCTTTTTTAGAGAGATCTTTGATAATAAAACCCATGGTTGGATTATTAGCAATTTCTGCCGTAGTGGCTTCATAAATCTGCCTATCCTGATTGCCTCTAATGGTAATAATATCATCTCGATTTGCCATTAATAGCTCATAGGTAGCATGAGGTGCTATTGGCCCGTATAAAATATCACCAAGATTGACAATCTGATCAACATCTCGATATCTTATATCGGCAAGCACAGCTTCAAGAGCGTAGATATTACTATGAATATCTGAAATCGCAGCGATGGTTGTTATCTGTTTCTTTTCTAAGTTATCCATTTCCTGACTCACTAATTAAAAACTGCTTTACAACGTCAACGGTTGCTAACGGATCTTCTTCGTGCGGTACATGACCTAAGTTATCAAATATTTTAAGCTGACTATTACGTATATCTCTATGAAATAACGCGGCATTTCCTACAGGAATAAGATCATCTTTTGCACCCCATAAGATCAAAGTCGGCATGTCTAGCTGCTTTATTTGAGCTTGATCGCTCTCATCATCAGTTTCATTTAGGCGACGACTCAAAGCCTGCCGATTACCTTTACGTAGGGTCAATTCATAGTATCTATTAACTAAGGCATCGTTTACTTTGCTATTGTCTGCATACACACTTAAAACGCTTTTCTCAACAACACTTCTGGGTAGGATACGATTTAAAATTGGTGACATCATTGGATATTTAGCAAGTTTAAAACCAATAGGAACATGTTTTGGGGTTGCTGGATAACCAACTGAGTCTACCAATATCAATCGGTTGACACGCTCAGGATACAAAGCGGCGGTGCGCCACGCTACCTTACCTCCTAATGAATTACCAGCTAGCGTGACACGGTCCAGCTTCAAATGATTAAGTACTTCAATGACAAACGCCGCATAATTTTCGCTACTATATTGCGTGCTCTCGTCCACATAAGGACCTGTCAAACCAAACCCTGGCAAATCCATGCTCACGACACAGTATTGATCAGACAGCGCCTTAGTCCAACCTTCCCATGTATGCAAACTTGCCGATGTACCATGCAATAAAACGATTGTTTCGGGTCGGTTTTTTTCGGCTGCATCGCCACGGTGTGTATGACAATTAGCTGACTGCACTACATGCACCTGCATACCTTGTATGTCTATAAATTCGCTGTTGGGTAGTTGCCATTGTGTTAACTCAGCGACGGTACGATCAGGTGCCCAATATTTTGCTATAAATACTATTACCACAGCAATTGCGCCTAGTAATATCAGAACAGTCGCTTTTAATAAGTACTGTGTCATGTGATCAAATCCATTTAATAAGATGACGTTAATAATAAACATTCTATACCGCTAGCTCGTATGATAAGCGATAAAAAACCCCAACGTTCAATTTGTCTTGAACATTGGGGTTTCATTTATACTAAGCAGATATGACTAGGATTTTAATGACTACTTGATTATATCAAGAAAAAGTACGCCCATAGCCCGATAACGATAGTAGCAATGATGTTTAATATGATACCTGTACGAATCATTTCTGTTTGCTTGATCAAACCTGTACCAAACACAATAGCATTTGGCGGTGTGGCAACTGGCAACATAAACGCACACGATGCACCAATACCGATGACCAATACGAGCACCTCATGTGGCAAACCCATCTGTTCTGCAATAGCGGCAAATACAGGTACTAACAATGCTGCCGAGGCAGTATTGGAAGCAAATTCTGTCAAGAAAATAATAAATGCTGAGACTGCCATCATAACGATAATAAGTGGTGCAGAAGACAGCGCAGTTGCTACGGTTTCCCCTAGTACCAAAGACGCCCCAGATACTTTCAAAATTGTCGATAGCGCAATACCACCACCAAACAACATGAGCACACCCCAATCCGTATTGTCTGATACTTGCTTCCAAGATACCAATCCTAAGCTCACTACCGCAGCTGCTGCTGATAGTGCAACGATAGCATCAGTGTCCGTGATATCTAAAGCTGCTCCGATCTTTTTGGAAAATATCCAGCTCAATGCCGTAACGATAAAGACGATGATAGTGACGATGCGTGGCTTGTTCCAAGCAATCGGCGCATCGTCAACAAGGACAATGGTACGATTTAGGTTCGGCTTTAGGAACACATACATCGCACCCAACAATAATGGTAACAGTACCAGCATCATTGGAATACCAAACTTCATCCAGTCTACAAAGGCAATATCGAGCGCCTTTGCTGCAATAGCGTTTGGCGGCGAACCAACAATCGTACCCAAACCACCCAGACTTGCTGAATAAGCAATACCTAATAGTACAAAGACAAACGTACCGCGGTCTTTTTCACGATCGACTTGCGTCAAGATACCGAGTGCCAATGGGAGCATCATCGCAGCCGTAGCGGTATTCGATATCCACATCGATAAAAATGCCGTCACACCAAATATCAAAAATACTGCTGTACTCAGTTTGCCACCAGACATCGATAGAATCTTTAGTGCGATTTTTTTGTCTAGCTGCTGCACATGCAATGCTGCTGCCAAGGCAAAACCACCAAAGAATAGATAAATAGTAGGATTGGCAAAGCTTTGCAGACCGATTTCAGCATCGAAGTCTGGTATGCCAACCAAGGCACCGATTACTACGACAAGTAGCGCTGTTATGGTGACGTGCACAGCTTCTGTAAGCCAAAGCACCCCAATGAAAAACATGACTGCGAGACCTTTATTAGCATTGATATCGAACGGCAACACATTATAAATAATCAACGCAATAATCGCGGCAATAGCGACCACAATTAACCCTTTTCCTGTACCTTTTGGGAAGGTATCAGTAAATAAATATTCATTACCATCATTAGGAAGATGGCTATCTAGCTTTTGCTCTGACATAGAATGTCCTTATTGAATCAAAGACGGTGTAAGAAACCTAAAAATAAAAAATAAATTGTCGGTTAGTGTATTTTGATAATACACATGACCACTGAGGTAAATCTAATTATCTACAAATATCACTTAAAATATATAATTCGAAACTCGTCTTTTTACAACTTATGCTAGTAATTCGTAAACTTCGTCATTAGCCATGTAACTGGCTTCATTATTAGTTGCATCGTTAAGTGCAGCATCAGTTACACATAGTCACTAAACAAGTGTACTCTGTATATGTACAAGACTATGGTCACACTGCATACTAGGTAAGTTAAATAAAAGACAAGCGCTACTAAATACGAGCGTCAACAAATAAAGATTTAATTAAAACATCTCTATTAAGAGGTAAATAAAAATACTGGAGTACTTTATGACAGACTCAAATAAAACAGACTCAACGACCAAAATGGCACCAAAAGACATCAATCAAGATGGCCTAGCCAAAGAAGATCAACAACGTACTGACGACTCTATGCTCGATATGATGCAAGGGATGCATGAGCACGAAGATCATAAAGAATAAGACCAAAGCATGTTTTGATAGCTCGCTATTCTACACCTAAATAAACATGCAAAAACCAATACAGTTAATAATAGGCACGATAGGCGTTTATCACTATGATAAGCGCCTATCTTGTTTTGGTTCTCTCACCTCTGGCAGATGATCTGAGACATAGTTGTATACAAATGCTGCTGTCGATACAATGGCGATGGGAACAAACAAAGCATCATAGCTGACTTTTGCAAACAAGAAAGCGCCTACTGCGCTACCACCGCAGAAACAATACCAGATAATGGCTTGAAACCCTAAGGTTGGCTTACTAATAGAACGACCAGCAAGCCAATTACCAATTGCCGCCCCCATGTCTGAGGTCAGCCCTGTCAAGTGGGTGGTACGAATGACCGCCCCACTATAAGTTGCGACCATCGCATTTTGCAGTCCACATGCCATTGCTGCTGCTAATTGCCCTAAGTAATCATGCTGCTGATACAACCAATAGCTAACCAACAGTAGTGCTGCTTCTAGATATAGCGCTCGTCCATAACGACGACCGAGTTTCAATGATGTCTGTCCAATGACAAAGCCGCTTAGTATAGCCCCTGCCAAAAAGGACAGCAACAAGGTACCAATATATAAAATACTACGCGCGTCTGAATGAGCGATTGCCGCTGCAAACAAACTCACATTGCCCGTGACGTGCGACACTGATAAATTGGCAAACCCCATTAACGCCGTCGTATTCACGCAACCAGCACTAAATGCCAATACTGCCCCGCCCCATAGTATCCACTTTGGTAACTTGGTTATCATATCCCTCGTCCAAAGGCACGCAGCCAAAAAGCACGTAGCCAAAAAGACTCATAGTATAACTAGAAAAGACAGCCATTTGGCTGTCTTTTCTATTATCAAACGAATCATCTATAACAATTACTGTGCTGGTTCATCAAGCATCATCAACTGCTCGCTGATAGCAACTGTATTGAAACCCGCATCAACGAACATAATCTCACCTGTGATACCAGATGCCCACGGCGACAATAAGAATAACGCAGCGTTACCTACTTCTGTCTGTGTGATATTGCGTTGTAATGGCGCAATTTTTTCGCTGATATCGAGCATTTTACGGAAAGATTTGATACCACTAGCCGCTAGCGTGCGGATAGGACCTGCAGATATCGCATTAACACGGATACCTTCACCGCCCATAGACGTTGCTAAATAACGAACACTGGCTTCTAAACTGGCTTTTGCCATACCCATGACATTATAGTTTGGCAATACTGAAATGCTGCCTTCATAGGTCAATGTCAACATAGAACCATGGCGCATCGCTAGTAATTCACGAGCCGCTTTTGCCAATGCAACAAAGCTATAGCTAGAGATATCATGCGCAATGTGACTGCCTTCACGTGTGGTGGCATTCACAAAGTCACCATCTAGTTGATCCATCGGTGCAAAACCAATGGCATGTACCACACCATCAATACCGTCGCCCCAGTGAGCAGTCACTTGCTCAAAGCACGCAGCAATTGACTCATCAGATGCTACGTCACATTCTAGAACCAAATCTGCTTCAAACTTTTCAGCGGCCATATCGACGCGTTTTTTGATTTTGTCATTCGGGTAAGTCAGAATTAGTGAAGCCCCTTCGCGGTGCAGCGCTTCTGCGATAGCCCAAGCGATAGAGAGTTTACTTGCGATGCCAGTTACGACAAATCGTTGTCCTTGCAGTAGCATAAGATTTCCTTTTGAATCAATCGAGATGATTTAGAATAAGAATTTGTTTAGAGTAATTAGAAGATTGAGACTACTAAATAGTACAAATGAAAAGATGAGTTATTATACACGAATTAATTTAAGTAAACAGTCGTAAACTGTATTTGGTTCTTGTTATCGGATTGACTAATACAAACAACCGATAATGTCAAAATGACCAATAGCAGTTTATCACTTGAAGTAGTATCGACAGTGAGAGTTTTTCGCGAATTACTAGAATACATTTTAGCATCAACGCTTCACGATAAAATACTCAGACTATAGTAATTTGCTTATTTCATGAAAAAATCGTACTTTGAATATTAACACTACAACCGTTTACATTAAGTACTAAGCACCCCTTTATTGATTAAAGATTCAACTGCTAGCCACAGCAGTATGAAGTTCAGCAGATTTCGAGTATAATCACAGCCCTTCCCAGCTTGCACAATTTTTATAAGAATCCTCACATGATAGGATTCAACGTTAAGCTACACCCACATTTTGGATGGCTGCCAAACTTATGAGTAACACCCCAATAATAACCCCAGATTATAAAGAAAGTACCGAATCTTATCGCCAACTGATTGCTTCAACTGGCGAAGACTTAGATCGTCCGGGTTTGCTAGATACGCCTGTGCGTGCTGCAAAGGCCTTTGCCCATTTGACCCAAGGCTATCATCAAAGCATAGAAGAAGTGGTCAATGATGCTGTGTTTCCATCAGCCAATCGCGAGCTGGTACTGGTGCAGAACATTGAGTTTTATTCACTGTGTGAGCATCATATGCTACCGTTCCATGGTGTCGCTCATATCGGCTACTTACCTGACGGCCAAGTCTTGGGACTGTCAAAATTTGCCCGTATCGTCGATATGTTTGCCCGTCGTTTGCAAATACAAGAAAACCTGAGTGAACAGATTGCGCAGACCATTATGAATGTTACTGGCTGCCGCGGTGTAGCAGTCGTCATGGATGCATCGCATATGTGTATGATGATGCGCGGTGTTAGCAAACAACATTCAACCACGCGTAGTACCGCGATGCTTGGTGAATATCAACACAACAATCAAGCCCGTAATGAATTTTTGGGTGCGGTACCTAAACGTCAACCAGCGTTTTAAGTCGCTGTTAATTGATTAGGCTGTTGTGAATAACAACCAAATAAAAAGGACGCATATGATGCGTCCTTTTTATTTGACTGAGTGATGGAAAAATAGTACTAACCAATTGGTTTTACATCATCTATCCAATCGCCATAACCAGCAGCTTCCATATCTGCAAGCGGAATAAAGCGGAGCGCTGCTGAGTTCATGCAATAGCGCTTACCTGTCGGTGCTGGACCGTCATCAAATACATGGCCCACGTGTGAGTCCGCGTAACGGCTACGAATTTCAGTACGGGTTCCAAATATTCCTCGATCTGGCTTTTCAACCACTAAGCTCGTATCCAATGGGCGAGTAAAGCTCGGCCAACCTGTACCAGACTTATATTTATCACGCGAAGAATACAGTGGCTCACCAGATACGACGTCCACGTACAATCCAGGCTCTTTATTATCCCAGTACTCATTATCAAAGGCGCGCTCGGTACCTTCTTTTTGAGTGACTTTGTACTGAATATCACTAAGGGACTTCTTTAGCGCATCTTGTGAAGGTTTTACAAATGTATCTGGGTTAAAACCTTTGCTTACTTTGCTATCTGATGTGTTATTTGGCGTCACTTGCTGTGTGCTATCTGCTTCGGGCGTAAACTTACTAAAATCAAGCTCATAGTTTTTACCATAGACACTCTCGATAAATTGATAGCGACCAGAATTGAAGGTATAGGCTTTATAGCGTATCGGGTTCTTTTTATAGTAATCTTGATGATACTCTTCAGCAGGATAAAAAGTGCTAGCAGGTACAATCTCAATCACTACTGGCTTGTCATATACACCAGAGGCTTGCAGTGACTGCTTGGCTGCTTCTGCGATTTGCTTTTCTTGCGCATTGTTATAAAAAATCGCTGGACGGTACTGTGTGCCGCGGTCAACATACTGCCCTTTATCATCAGTAGGATCAGCGATTCTCCATAGCGCCTGTACTATACCATTGTAAGTAATCTTCTTAGGATCATAATACACCTGCGCCGCCTCGGTATGCCCAGTACCACCTGCTGACACCTGCTTGTAGGTTGGGTTTTCAGCGGTGCCACCCGTATAGCCAGACACTACTTCTACCACGCCAGGGATTTTTTCATAACCTGCTTCAACACACCAAAAACACCCACCCGCTACTGTGGCTACTGCCAATCCTGGCGTAGTCGGTGCATATGGGTTAGCGGCAGTTGTGTTCTTTACAGTAGAGCTGTTCTCAGTGGATGCGCAGCCTGCGTAAATCGCACTACTCGCTATGATAACTAACCCTATAATTCTAGATGGTAATATGCGGTTCATGAAAATCTCCTAAGCGTAATATCCTTTAAATATCCTTTAAATATCCTAACGCTTTTGTATCACTGAAACATTCCTATACTGTTATATATTTACAGTTTATTAAGATATTTTTTAGCAACTGGGTGCAATCACAAGATAAATTAAACGATCATTTGATAACGATTATATACTTTAGTATGAGTTAACTATGGAAATAAGACGGAAACTTTATTAGCTCAATACATTAAAAAAGCCCATTCTCAAAAAAGTAATGGGCTTTTATTTATCGTAAGGTTATCAATGTAAACATAGAATTATGAAGATTTTTGGCTATCTTTATCAGCACGTTCGTCACTTGCCTGCTTAATCTTCATTAGAATTTCTTTCATTTCAGTTGCTGACAGATAGGTTGGCACGGCATAAGTATCACTGACTTCTTTTGCAGCTGCCTTTGCAATATCATTAAAGTCGCTGGTTTGCATACCATTGACAGTCGGATCAATATTTAGATCTGCAATCAAGTTTCTAACTTGCGTGATAAGGTGATCTGCTATCTCACTATCGCCATTGGCTGCTTGACCATCCTGTACCATACCGGTTCTTTTCGCCAATGCAGCCAGTCTTTTTTTGCTCGCTTTGCGATTGACGTCGAGCACATAAGGCAACACGATGGCATTAGCACGGCCATGCGGAATACTATAGTAAGCGCCTAACTGATGCGCGATA
Source organism: Psychrobacter sp. Arc9 (assembly GCF_041431295.1). Lineage (NCBI taxonomy): Bacteria > Pseudomonadati > Pseudomonadota > Gammaproteobacteria > Moraxellales > Moraxellaceae > Psychrobacter > Psychrobacter sp. Arc9. The sequence continues at coordinate 181,742 of NZ_JASMRK010000003.1, forward strand.
GCATGCACATAACCCAGACCTGCTTTATTAAAAGCAATCCCGCCATAATGAGCAGCGATACCCATCTCTTCTCTTGCTTTTAGATTGCCACCGTCTTTATAAGCTAGTGGTAGATAATGCATGACAGACTTTACGGCAGAGGCTGCATAGTAATCTGTCTCTACGCTGGCATTGGCACTCATCCATGCTTCTAGTGCATGGGTCAATACATCAATACCAGTATCTGCTGTAATATGGGCTGGCATGCCTTTCATGATAACTGGATCAATCGCTGCGGCTAGCGGTACCATTCTTGGGTCGATAGACAATGCTTTTTGATGCGTTTTGTCATCAGACACTACTGCACCAAGTGTCGCTTCTGAACCCGTGCCAGCTGTCGTTGGTACGCAGTATAGCGGCGTTGCAGGCTTTCTCGCTTTAAGAATACCGATTAGCTGCTTTGGCTTGCACTTATTGCCTTGAGACATTGCTATCATTTTGGCCGCATCGATCACTGAGCCGCCACCAATAGCTATGATAGAGTCACAATTGGCCTCTATAGACTGACGTAGTCCTTCTTCAACTACTTTAAAAGTAGGATCTGGCGTAACACCGTCATAGATGTGGTAACTGATATTTTTCGCATCTAGATAATCGGTAACTTTTGCAGGTATGCCCAGTTTGTTGAGCACTGTATCCGTGACAATAAACACATTGGTATTGCCTTCATTAATCAGCATATCGCACAGCTCATCACAGGCTGTCTCACCGACAAATAACATTGGTCTTCTAATAGGTATCACGTAAGAGACGGCTTTTAATACCTTTGCCCGAGTCTTAGCGACAGCCAAATAACCAGCATGCTGCAAGCTGTTGTTCTTTACCAATTTAGTAATACTGTTTTGTGTTTTCATGAGCACAAAAATCCTTTTTAATGATGGTTTTAACTGCAATAAAGACCGTTTTGGGCAGCCAGTTAAATATTACTAATTTACGAGCGCCAGAATGTATAAAGATACGTATCACAGCATTATAAAATGGGCAGCTCTCTAAAATTATTGTACCACTGCTTTTTTCAATATGTCGCTATTATTATGAACTGCGATGTGTCAATTTTATACCAAGCCGCTTATTTTAGTCGCTTAGTTTGATTGTTTAATCTGAGTGGCTACAGTAAGTCGATTAAACTAGTCAGTACTTGCCTTTAACAGTTGCTGAGTGTAAGTATGTTGTGGGTGATTAAAGAGATCTTCGGTACGTCCAGATTCCACACAGATTCCTTCTTTTAATACCATAATATGCTGACACAGTGCGCGTACTACTTTGAGATCATGACTGATAAAGACATAACTGATTTCTAGCCTTTCTTGTATTTCACGTAATAAACTAACTACTGTGACCTGTGTGGTACTGTCGAGCGCAGAGGTCGGTTCATCTAATATAAGTAAGCTTGGTTTCATAATGAGTGCACGCGCCAGTGCCACGCGTTGACGCTGACCACCTGAAAGCTCATGAGGATAACGCTGCGCAAATGCTAAAGGTAAATGTACCGTAGCAAGACTATCTAGCACCGCTTGCTGACGAGCGGCCTTATCCACGCCTTGTACTAACAATCCTTCTTCCACGATTTGCATGACCGTCATACGCGGATTAATACTGGCAAATGGATCTTGAAATACCATCTGTATCTGCGAGCGGAAGTTACGTAGCGCTTTTTTGGACAATGCTGAGATATCTTGGTCATTGACCACTATCTGCCCATTCACACGTGCTTGGTTGCTCAGTAGTTGGCTAAGCGCCAACGCAATGGTGGTTTTACCGGAGCCAGACTCACCGACGATACCCAATGCCTGACCTTTTTGTAGTGTCATATCGACATCTTTGACCGCATCGAACCAGCGCTTGGTACCACCAAACAGACCTTTTTCAATTGGGAACTGTACGTTAAGACGCTGCACTTCTAATAAGCTTGATTGTTTATCTGCGTTATCGTCTTCTATGGTTAATTCTTGCCCAAAGTTTTGCTTGATAAGTGTGCGAGTATAATCGGCCTTAGGCTGATCAAATACTGAAGATGTTTTACCCTGTTCAATCGTTTGACCTTGGCGCATAACGATGACCTCATCACTATAGCGCCTGACCAGATTGAGATCATGACTGATTAATATCATCGCCATATTATGCTGACGTTTGAGATCATCTAGTAGCGCCAAAATTTCATGCTGCAAGGTAACATCAAGCGCAGTCGTCGGTTCATCAGCAATTAGAATATCAGGCTGCTGAGCCAATGCCATCGCAATCATTACTCGCTGACGCTGACCACCTGATAACTCATGTGGGTAACGGTTCAATTTGTCAGCAGGATCTGCAATATTGACATCATTTAGCAAAGCGATACTGGTTTCTCGCCATTGTTTCTTAGGTACGCCGCTTAGACGCAACGATTCAACAATTTGTTTAGCAACCGTATGTAAAGGATTTAATGCGGTCATTGGTTCTTGAAATACCATACCGATACACTGTCCACGAATAGACCGCAGTGCAGCATTACGCGCCTTATCATTCGCTATAGGCAAAGTAGACATGCCTGTCGTACCAGCCAGCTGCACTGCACCCGTGATGGTCAAACTATCAGGTAAAAGCCCTAATAGCGCAAGACTAGCAATTGATTTACCAGACCCTGACTCACCAACGATAGCCAAAGTTTGCCCTTGTCTTAGCTCATAAAACAGCGCATCGACCAACTGGATACCTGTAGTCGTCGTGATAGTGAGCTTATCTACGGTTAGCATAAGCTTATCTTGTGCATGATTCAGACATTCATCTGGCGCGTTGTGTTGCTCGGTGGCGATAATATTTTCAGTCATATTAAGAGCGCCTCGGATCAAATGCATCACGCAGCGCTTCGCCGACGAAGATGAGCAATGACAAAATAAAGGTCAAACTAAAGAATCCTGACAAAGCAAGCCACGGTGCATCAAGGTTGTTTTTCCCTTGTACCATTAGCTCACCAAGAGACGGCGAGCCAGGCGGCAATCCATATCCCAAGAAATCCAGCGCGGTTAAGGCGATAATATTAGCCGTTAAAATAAATGGTAGTTGCGATAAGCTAGAAGCTAATGCATTGGGTAAGACATGTCTGAGCATGATTTGGCTGTCCGAAACGCCTAAATTGCGTGCAGCTCGCACATAGTCAAAGTTGCGGGCTCGCAAAAACTCTGCCCGTACCAAACCGACCAGTCCCATCCAGCCGAACAACAGCATCATGGCGAATAGCATAATAATACTGGGACTAAACATACTGACCAAAATAATGATCATAAACAGCTGAGGCATACCGCCCCATACTTCCATAAATCGCTGCCCTGCCAGATCTACCCAGCCGCCATAATAACCTTGTACCGCACCAACGATAATCCCAATCAGTGCGCCCGCAAGCGTCAAAGCCAAACCAAACAGTAACGACACTCGCATACCATAAAGTATCCGTGCCAGCACATCACGCCCCATATCATCAGTACCAAGCCAGTTTTGGGCATTGGGTGCTGCTGGATAAGGCAGACCAAGCTCGACATTCGGTGTCTGATCGGCAAACGGGATAGGCGGCATTATATAAAACCCTTGCTCATCAATCAGCGACTGCACTGCAGGGTCTTTATAATTGGTTTCGGTCTCAAATACACCGCCAAACGTCGTTTCAGGATAGGCCTTTAATACAGGAAAGTAATAATCGCCTTGATATTGCACTAATAAGGGTTTGTCATTGGCAATAACATTAGCCGCCATGCATATGATAAATATCACTGCGAAGACAAACAGTGATATCACCCCAAGTCGATTTTGACGAAAGCGATTGAGTCGTGCTTGCCATATAGGGTTCAAGCGTTGCTTTGTTGTGGTAGATAGCTGCTCAGGCATTGGCGCTTTATCTGGTTCGCTATTAATAGGACTGCTCTTTGATAAAGGTTGATTATTTGACATTAGCGCCCCTCAAAATCAATACGAGGATCAATTAAGTGATAACTTAAATCACTGATTAATTGCAGTAGCAGCCCCACTAACGTAAAGATAAATAGCGTGCCAAATATCACTGGATAATCACGTTGTTGAATGGCTTCAAAACCTAGCAAACCGAGGCCATCAAGTTTAAAGATAATCTCAATCAAAAAGTTACCCGCAAAGAAGATACCAACGATAGCGGCTGGGATACCTGCAATGATAATCAACATTGCATTGCGAAACACATGGCCATATAGCACCTGACGCTCACCTAAGCCTTTAGCGCGAGCGGTCAGTACATACTGCTTGCCCAATTCCTCTAAAAAGCTGAATTTGGTCAGATAGGTCAAACCTGCAAAACCGCCTACAGTACTTGCCAGCAGCGGTAACGCCAAATGCCAAAAATAATCTTTTACTTTACCAAGCGCGCTTAGCTGATCAAAATTTTCGGACGTCAGTCCCTGTAATGGAAAGATATTCCAATAGCTGCCACCTGCAAAGAAAACTAATAAAATCACAGCAAAGACAAACACCGGTATCGCATGTCCGATCGCCAGCAGCATAGCCGTGGCTTTATCAATACCTGAGCCGTGATGCATCGCTTTATACACCCCCAATGGAATAGCTATCATATAGATGAGCAGCGTACTCCATAGACCAAGCGATATTGAGACTGGTAACTTCTCTACGATAAGATCGGTCACCGACTGCCCTTTAAAAAAAGACTCACCAAAATCTAGCTGAGCGTAGTTCTTTAGCATGAGCCAAAATCGCTCTGGAGCAGATTTATCAAAGCCATATTGGGCATTGATTGCGGCGACCATCTCCTCAGAGAGACCACGCGTGCCTTGATAAGTACTGTCATTACCACCTGCACTGCCCGCACCAATATTACCACCAAGCGCATTTTCTTTTGCACCCTGTTCGATAAGTGCCAGCTGCTGCTCAACAGGCCCGCCAGGTGCTGCTTGCACGATTACAAAGTTGGCAAGCAATATCAAAAATAGCGTCGGTAATATCAGTAGTAGTCTTTTTAAGATATAACGACCCATAATGGCGACTTCCTAAATAAAGAGAGAGGACAATGACGTTCAGCAGCGAATTGCGGTGTGTTAAAGAAGTGCTGGAAAGCAAAATATTTGTTAAAAACTTGCTTTAAAAGTTATTCTTTAGCTCACGTAACGCTGCAAATACCGTCAATGACTTCTCATCATCGATAGGCATTTTGGATTTAACTCCTGCGATTACACTCGGCTCTTGTGTACGTAAAAACACATTTACCGCGCGTTCATGTTCTAATGTCACTGGTAGCGTTGCCATGCCTTGCTCAGTTTGCACCTCTGCTCGTGCTAATGCTTGCTGCATCGCCTCATTGTCAGGTTCAATAGACAAGCCAAAACGCAAGTTACTGGCTGTATATTCATGCGCCGGATACAGTAGCGCCTCATGAGGCAAGCTGTTCAAACGCTTAAAGCTCTCATGCAGTTGCTCAATCGTACCAGTAAAGACACGTCCGCAACCTGCACTAAACAACGTATCACCGCAGAAGCAGTGCTTTTGCCCATCGATATCTAAGATATAGGCCATGTGGCTAGCGGTATGCCCTGACACATCCCAGACTTGCGCAGAGCAGCCCCATGCGCTTACCGTGCTACCGTCTTTGATAGTTTGATCTTCATCAACGCCATGCTCACTATGCGCAACCAGATGAGTCATCGGATACGACTCCTGTAACTCTGCGACGCCGCCGATATGATCATGATGATGGTGAGTCGTCCAAATCGATGTTAGTTCGAGCTCATGCGTCTCTAGATAATCAATGACCGGCTGGGCTTGACCTGGATCAATGACAATCGCCTGCTTATTATTTTCATTAATCAATGTCCAGATATAGTTATCGCTAAATGCTTTGATTGGGTGAATACGAATACTCATATTAAATCCTTACCGGTAGTTATTTTTGTTACGTGTTATTTTAAATTATTTAATTTAACTGTTATTTGATAGCAATAACATATATTTAATAAAACAACATATAGGCTCAGCTGTCCGTTGTTATCGGGTCAAGCTTTATAGTAAATACTGTTTATTGTTTTAAATATTTATTGATACGCCCTTCTGCCTCTTTATCCACCCACCAGTAATCGATACCAACAGCATTGGTCGGTAGTTTTTCAGTATGGCGATACTGATCCCAATAGGCGACATTGGTGCCAGATTTGCCGTATAGCGGTACGACATAATGACCTGCGCGCAACAACCGATCTAACACCTGTGTATACAGTACAATCTCGTCACGATTTTTGGCATTACCAAGGGCAGCAACGACCTTATCGACGGCAGCATTTTTGATACCAGCACTATTATGATTGCCAGGCTCGTCAGCAGCAGCGCTACCCCAAAATGCCGCTTGCTCAGCACCAGGAGATAGGCTTTGAGCAAATACGTCCACGACCATGTCATAGTCAAAACGGCGCATACGCTCATAATATTGCGGCCCATCGACTTGACGCAAGGTTGCATCAAATCCCAAGCGTTTTAGATTGCGAATATAAGGCAACAATACACGGCCCATGGTCTCGCCTGTCATCAAAATCTCAATCTGAGCAAGCGACCCATCAGGTTGATATAGTTTCATATCCTCATAATAAAACCCAGCCTCTAATAGAAGCTGGCGCGCCTCTAATAATCCTTGACGATTAAAGCCATTACCATCGCTGGTGGGTAGCTGCCATTCTGCTAATGTTGCTTGGTGCTGTTTCGGTTCGAGCTCAGACAATAACGGTGTCAATACCTGCATCTCTGCATCAGATGGCGTACCCGTTGCGGCAAGTTCTGAGCCATGAAAAAAGCTTTGCAAACGCTCATATTGCCCATGAAATAGGGTTTTATTCATCCATTCAAAATCATAAGCAGCTGTCAGTGCTTGGCGAACTTTGATATCTTGAAAGATTGGGCGACGCATATTCATCACCAATGCCTGCATCGGTACTGGATTTTGGCTGGTTATCGTCTCTTTTTGGATAAGCCCTGCTTTGACTGCAGGGAAATTATACCCAGTTACCCAGTTAGATGCTTTATTTTCGGGACGAAAACGGTATTGACCGGATTTAAAACCTTCAAAGGCAATCTCATCACTTTGATAATAAACAAACTTGATCATATCAAAATTGTAGCGGCCACGATTGACCATCAAATCACGCCCCCAATAATTGGGATCACGTATATAACTTACCGAACGCCCTGCATCAACTCGCCCCAATTTATAAGGACCACTACCCATCAATGGTGACAGACTGATTTTCTCAAAATCGGCATCAATGGAAGACTTGGCAAATATAGGGAACTGGCCAACAGTCAGTAAAATCTCTTTGTTTTCAGCAGAGGCAAAGACAAACTTTACTTGTTGATCATTAATGATTTGAATGTCTTTGATATCGCTAAGATAACTGCGAATATACATGGGGCCTTTGTTCAATATCGCCTCAAAAGTCGCTTTTACATCACGACTGGTCACACCAGACCCATCCCAAAAACGAGCATTAGGGTTGAGGTGATATATAATCCAGCTTGTATCATCTGGGTCATATGTCACTTTACTTGCCAGCTGTGGATACATGGTAAATGCTTCATTTAATGAGCCAGTCATCAAAGTATCATACAGATAGTCTGTGCCAATCATCGCGACGCCTGTGGTCATCCATTTATTGGCGCTATTAAACGTACCGCGAGCATCTAGAGACAGCATACCTCCTGATGGCGCTTTTGGATTGGCATAAGGTAAGTAAGGTGCATCGATGTACTTAGTAGGACTATTGTGACCAAGCGCGGTCGTCGTGATAGGTGCAGCGATACTGCTCGGTATCAAACTGACGGTGATGGTTAGCAATACAGCTTTTAACAGGGCGTTTTTTATTATCATGACGTTATAATAAACCTCTATGCTAACCAATATAAATATCAAAACGTAAAGCCTGACAGCAAAACAGCGTTATAGCAAAATTTTATCATAACAAACTTAGGTTTTTTAACACTTCAGCGCAGAATTTCCCTACTTCTAAAGTAGTGGGATGAATGCATTGTTGGTAGTAACTATTTCTACATGTGGTATTATTAATAATAAATATAGCACGAAATATAAGCACCGTCTGTATGCCCACTCAAATTCTAAACGCCCATAAAGTTAGGATATATCCTAATGCCGATCAGCAAGTATTCTTTGCTAAATCATTCGGTTGTACGCGCTTTATTTGGAATAAAATGCTTGGTGATAAGATTGATCATTACAAAGCTACTAAAACCACCCTAAACAACACCCCAGCTCAGTACAAAAAAGAGTTTGAATGGCTCAAAGAAGTGGATAGCCTGGCATTGGCTAACGTACAGCAACAGCTAAGAGCTGCCTATAGCAAGTTTTTCAAACAAGGCTCAGGTTTTCCTAAATTCAAGAAAAAAGGCATTAAAGACAGCTACACCACCAACAATCAAAAGGGAACGGTAGCCGTCACAAAAAACACCGTTAAACTGCCTAAAATAGGCCACATCAACGCCAAATTCCCCAGTAAAATAAACGGCTTAATAAAAAGTGCCACCATAAGCAAAACCCCATCAGACAAGTATTACGTCAGCCTATTGGTTGAAACGGTCGTTGAGCCACTACCAAAGACTCACTCTAATATCGGCATTGATTTAGGACTGACCCACTTCATCGTCTTATCAAATGGATGCAGAGTTGCCAATCCTAAGTTTCTGGCAAAGTTGCAAGATAAACTGGCGCGAGAACAAAAGATTTTAGCCAAACGTAGAGCTGTGGCCAAAGCGGATCAACGTAAACTATCAGAAAGCGGTAACTACCAAAAGCAAAAACTTAAAGTTGCTAAAGTCTACGAGAAAATAACCAATAGCCGCAAAGACTTTCTACATAAGCTCTCATTCAATATCATCAAAAACCACGATGTTATTGCTATTGAGGATTTGAATGTAAAGGGTATGGTTAAGAACAGGAAACTTGCCAAAGCCATATCGGACAGCGCTTGGTCGGTCTTTACCACCATGCTGGCATATAAAGCGGAATGGTACGGTAAAACGCTTGTTAAAATAGACCGGTGGTATCCATCCTCTAAAACGTGCTCAGGATGCAGTCACTTGCTAACGAAAGCTGAATTACCGCTGTCGTTAAGATCTTGGAATTGTCCAAGTTGCCTGCAAGAAAATGACCGAGACCTCAACGCCAGTATTAACATCTTAAATCAAGGATTGCTACTGGCTAAACACTCAAAAACTGTCGGTGCGACAGGGTTAGCTTAGTCAATTCGCTTAACCGCTGATACAGAATATCGTGTCAAGTATGAGCGTTACCTAAGAAACCCCTACCTCTAAGGTAGTGGGTAGTTCATCCTAATGGTTTGCCGTGTTACGCGGCATCAGTGCGACATCTATCAGTACGACATCATTGATATTAGATATAATGGCGGCAGATATTAAACGCTTCTTCCTAAAACTGCGCATCGACAAATATACTCATAAAAAAAGACGCAACTTGTAAAAGCAGCGTCTTTTATTTTAAAGGCTATTATGACTTATGCATACTTTTTTTCAAAAGCAATCATAAAGTCAACCAGCTGCTGTACCCACTCAATTGGTACGGCATTGTAGATGCTGGCTCGCATACCGCCTACGTCACGATGACCTTTTAGATTTAACAAGCCAGCTTTTTCTGACTCTTCTAAGAATACTTTATCAAGGCTGCTGTCTGCTAAAGTAAATGGCACGTTCATGATAGAACGATACTTAGAATCTACTGGATTATTATAAAAACTGCTGTCATCGATTGTCTTATAAAGTAAGTCAGCTTTTTGCTGATTGATTTTACCGATAGCAGCTACACCTCCCTGCTCTTCCAACCAATCAAACACCAGCCCTGCTAAGTACCAAGAATACGTCGCTGGCGTGTTAGACATAGACTCTTTGTCAGCTTGATGCTCATAGTTCAACAGCATAGGACACCATTCACTTGCTTGCCCCATCAAATCGTCACGGATAATGACAATGACTAGACCTGCAGGACCGATGTTTTTCTGGGCGCCCGCGTAGATCATGCCAAATTTAGACACATCTATCGGCTGCGACAAGATACAAGATGACATATCAGCAATGATTGGCGCATCTACTTGTGGCGGCTCAAATATCTGTAGGCCATGAATTGTTTCATTAGCACAGTAATGAAAATAAACGGCGTCTTTACTGATATTCCAATCGCTTTGCGCTGGTACGTCAGTAAAGTTATTCTCTTTGCCAGTCGCAACTAAATTAATCTCGCCCAAACCCAATGCTTCATAGCGCTTAGCTTCTTTGATTGCTTTACCTGACCACGCTCCTGTCGTCAAATAGTCACCGCGTCCGCCATTTAACAGATTCAATGGAATCGCAGAAAACTGCAAACTTGCGCCACCTTGCAAAAACAGCACTTTATAGTTATCTGGTATTTCCATAAGCGTGCGTAGCTTAGCTTCCGCCTTGTCAGTAATGGCCATATACTCTTTACTACGATGGCTGACTTCCATGACCGACAGGCCGCGACCTTGCCAATCAAGCAGTTCGCTCTGCGCGCGCTCTAATACGGCTGTTGGCATAGTAGCAGGACCAGCACAAAAATTTGGCAGGCGACGCGGTGTGGCAGTTGCTGTAGACGTTGGGGTTGTAGGCATAATCACAGTCCTAGGTATGATGAAATAAAAGGATGTTTTTTATTTCAGTTTGTTGATAAAGGCAATGGTATCGATGTTAGTTTTTATACAACTCAATGAGATATCTGCTCCCACAACTGACGTTTAGCATCACTGTCTGCGAGCATTGCTTCTAATGTCGGCACAGTGGTCAGATTGGGATGTTGGAGGCCGTTAGGCAGCGCTGTCAGTGCAGCAACTTGTATCTCTTCACTCCGGCCAATTCGAAAGATATATCCTGCAAGACTGGCATTGGCAAGCTCAGCAGTATCCATACCGTCGCAAATCGGGAATGATGTTGTCTCGCAAGTGATTGATAGCGCTTGAATGATGTTTTGCCATAGTTTCTGACTGTCACTATTTAGCGCTTTGATATCAACCACTATTACCCAGTCACCATAGCGGCCACCTTGCAAGTCAAATGGTGCTACTTTTTTTAAGCTATCATCATTTATGCTGTCATCACTAGCACTCTGTGGAAAACTACTTTGCGGAAAACTACTTTGCGGAAAATTATTCTGCGCAAATTGAGGTTGCTCAATAGGTGCATTCGTAGAGGTTACAGCAGTTTGGTTCGATGTAGTACTTGGGATGTCATGATAGATAGACCCAGTACTTGAACTAACAGTAGTTGAATCAACGGAATCAAAACTATAAATAACAGGGCTTTGCTCGCTAGCCGTCTGCTCAGCGGTAGCTTGCAAATCAGGATCATACTCATCGGCAACATAGCCCTTAGCATTGTAATCATTGATATCATAACCATCAGTCGATCGATCAACTGTGCCTAAAATTCCAACGCTCACTACTTCATTGTTACTAGACTCAATATCAGTGGAAACAATATTTGACTGCTCAACCGAAGCTGTCGTAATGTCAGCCATATTGATGGTTTCTGACTCAGGCTGCACCCACTGATTGATACCCATCATCGCTAGAATTTGGCGTTGCTGCACACGGCGCTGTAATACAGTTAGCGGGTCTTGGGTATCACTCATTCGACTCTACTATCCTACTCATTTTGTTTATATCATTTATAGATGTTTTTATGGTTTTGGCAGCTCTCATTAAGCATGCGCTATACTATCAATTAAGTAATAAATACATGCCCATCAAAACAGCTGTCGAATACCGAGCCAACGCTCTGATATTGCCAACAAACAATCGTATTCATCTTGGCTGATTATCGTATCGTGTAACATCACCGTATGCAACGTACTTAGCCATTGGCGATACTCATTATGAGTAGGCTGGCTCATTTCACTTTCATTATAATCTATTTGACTACCATCCTGTTGCTTCTCTCGATAATTATCAGCATTCGGATCACCTACCAAGCGCTTGATAAAGTGATTGGCAGAGACAGGAACCGCAGAAATAATCGCCAATAACTGAATGCTATTCAAGTGCTGTGCGGTCAATAATAGCCACTGTAAATTAACATCGCTTACTGTCATAAGATCAATATCAATCAAGCGCGCATGCCGTCTCAAATCTATAATATAATGCGCCACACTGTCAGTACCCTCACTCAATAACGATCGGTCATGCAGTGAGATCATCTGGCCTTTGGCATCTTTTGATAGTCGATAAGCCAATAAGACAACAACTGATACTTCTGATTTATTAAGTCCTGTAAACACCTGACCTGAAGGGTCCAATTGCGCCCTTACGTCTTCCATACCAGTCTTCAGTATTTGCGGCCATAGAATCTGCGAGTCCGTATCTTGTAAAACTTCAGACAATATCGGTAGCAACTGCTGCAAATGCAACGCTTGCCATAATGATGATATTGGCGATTTTTGATGTGCTAAAGCTAACGAATTATTCAGAGTAATCGCAACCGCATGAGCGTTATCACTAGCTATATTTTTATCTGACGAATCATAATCTAAGCTTTTGGTTAAGTCAGATGTCAGCTGTTGGTTAAACAGCTCAAATATGCCCTGCTGATAACGCAACAACATCGTACGGCATTTCTCTTGTTTTTTATAGTACTGATGACTGTCGTGACTATGATCGTTTTTACTTTTGAGCTTTAGATCTTCAATACATAGTTCAGATAAATCCTGTTGACGCAATTGGGTTAAGGCGAGCTCAATCAAAGCGCTGTCTAAACGCCTGTCCAAACTGGCTACTACTGTCATCAGCTTACCATCTACCGTATGTGACAATATTTGCTCATGGGAAGTCGAGTCAGTCGCAACAGAGAAGCCATCATTCCAAATATCATTCAAACTATAAGTGGCAGTCGTTGATAATGATTGATGCTGATGACAAAGCAAGACAGCTTCGATTAATGCTAGCGCACCTAGAGGATGATGACTATGGTTGAGTATATACTGAGGTAGCGATACCTTTTGAATATCATTAAATCCAATTAGTGTGTTTTCTGGTAGGTCAGCATCAGGTTTGGACTGCCACGGTTTTAACAGCTGATGAGTACCAACGTCTTCGGCCTGTACTTGAAGCCGCCCATCAATTACCACATCAGCTTCTACGGCAAACTCTAAACCGTCATCAATCCCTGATTCGCTACTATCCGTATTACGACCGTCGCTTATAGACTCAGCAAGGACTTTTGTGTCACTTGTCTGTTTAGTGTCACCTATATTAATCGTTGCGGCTGTTTGAGATCCAAGTACTGACGAATGCTGCAAGTTTTTGTCTGGCAAATATTCGCTTAGGCTATTTTCTTTTGTTGCCCCCCAATCACCTAAGCGTCGTTGCCTATATATTTCTTTAACCTTTTGCTGATTTATTCGCTTTTCTTTGGCGACTTGTACCGCGAACTGATGATAAGCATCCGCATTAATAGCGCTCATACGCTCAGTTAAGCTTGGATGGGTGGCAAACCATGACACATCCCCTAAGTCTGCCCCACTACTAGCAAAGAAAAAATGGCTGAGTCCATTGATATCGGCGATGCCAGACAAACGCGAGCCGAGCGAGTCTTGATGAATGGCTTTTAAGGTTTCTATAATCGCAGGCGTACGTGTCAATTGAACACTAGTGGCATCAGCAAGTAGCTCACGCTCACGATTAAAACTGTGCTTAATCAACTGCGCGCTTGCCATACTAGAGAAGCTTAAACCATGCAGTAGCAATGTCCAGACGCTACGTGGGGCTTGACGATCTATTATAGGTGGTGTTTGCACCCATTTAGACTGGCGCTTGGCTGAGGACTGCTGTTGTTGTGATTGCTGCTGCCAGTAGGCAACCCATTCACTATGCGTGGTGAAATTGGCCGTTTGCGCTTCTGTATTGCGTGCTAGCATATCAACCTGTCTCTGTGATAGAGACTTTTGGGAAATACTATCGCTATCAAAGTGACTATAATTAAAGAGGCGATTAGAGATATGATTGGATATTGGGTCACTCCAGTCATACAGTATCTGCAAGCCTGCCAATACGACCATCAGCTGTAGATTGAACGTAGCATCACCGTGCAATATATGACCATATTCATGACCGATGAGTCCGTATAGCGCCTCGTCAGACAGTTTATCTAGCGCACCTTGGGTAACGACGAGTACCATATCTTGGCTATGGCGACCAGCGACGAAACCATTGATACCCTGCTCGTCAGGTAGCACGTACAAAATGGGGGTTTGCAAACCTGCCGCAATGGCCAGTTGTTGAGCAATTTCATAGTAGCGACGATAGACGGGCGGAAAATCGCGCTCATCACGTACTGCTATATGACACGAACTATAGCGAACCTTTTCTTCGGCTTCGTGTTGATGAGCAACTCCTTGACTGTGCTCCCATGCTTCTTGACTGTTATCAATGAATAGCCTAACTGCTCCTACTCGCTGAGCAATAGCGCGGCCACCTGCTCGCAGGCGTCGATACTCTAAAAAACTACCACCAACGAAACTGCCTAACGTCAAGACAATGACCAGAACCAATACCCAATGATATATACCGCCTGTAAATACAGTCAGCAGTATAGACATGACAGCTAGTCCTACAGCCATATGAGCAAGTACAATCAAGAAAAACAGTCCATAAAATAATAGACTGCGACGTGTACGTATCCGCTGTTCACCAAAAAAATCCATCAGATTAGGCTGCCTAGAGTTCGCCAAAATTATCTAAACCTTAGCCCATGTTGACAATCGGTGCCTGAGCAATCGCTTCTCTATCTTCAAATACCAACTGACTGAGTGGACGAAAGCCAAAAGTCGTACTAACGAGGTTATTGGGGAATACTTCGCGATCATTATTATAAAACATCACGCTATCATTATAATGCTGACGCGCAAATCCGATGCGATTTTCCGTATTGGTTAGTTCGTCCATGAGCTCCTTAATCATACTATCGGCTTTGAGCTCTGGGTAGGCTTCGACGACAGCAGAGAACTGACTCAATGCTTTGGACAACATACCTTCTGCTTTTGCAAACAGTGCCATATGCTCTAGCGAGTCTGGCTGATGCTTATTAGAGTCTTGTAGATCTTGAGCATGATTACGCGCGCTAATGACGCGAGTGAGTGTTTCTTCTTCATGACTCAAATAACGCTTGGCAGTTTCGACCAAGTTTGGAATCAGATCATGACGACGCTTTAGTTGCACATCTATTTGAGCAAAGCCGTTCTTTGCTTGGTTACGTGCGCGTACCAATCTATTAAAAATAGATACCCCAAACACAACTACCAACACCAAAAATGCAATGAATAGCCAAACAAACATCTTCATAATCAAACTCCAAGGTGTCTAGAATGTTAATAAAAAGTTAATACATTGTATTTTAACTCATATTAATCAATAAAACCTTAGAACTAGATCGGAACTATAAAGGAAATCGAACAGGAAATTAAATTGAAAACTACATAAGCAATTAGCTAACCATCAGACAAAAATTTGACCCAAAAAAAGCCCTTTACAATGAAGGGCTTAATACATTACAAATATGTCTTTGATACTTTATAAATATAATTATCAAATTTTAGGCAAAAAAAAAGCGACTCCATCAGCACATCCTCGGCACACACTATAACTATTACCGTTGCTACCTTCCGGTCCTGGCGGGATTCATAGAACAATGTTGCGAGGCTACCAATGGAGCCACCAGTCGCAAATTATACAAGAAATTTTTAATTTTACAACCCCTATCTTAAAACTGTTTGCTTTAGGCCCTAAATAGCACTGTCATTTAGTTCATTAGCTCAGGTCCGCAATGTATGAGCACAAATTATATCAGTAACTTAGGTCACAAAATTCTCACAGCAACTTATATGAATTTTGCTATTTTAGTGAATGAAGTTGCACCCATGTCGATTTCTAGAGAACAATAGGGACAACTTTTCATGTATGAATGAGCGTTGATAATTGTCATTTATATATTATTAGAATCAACTTAGGAGATAATAATGAAAAATACTTTATTGAATAAAGCAGCACTAGCTTCTGGTACGGTTTGTCTCATGACAGCGATGATGGGTAGCGCCCATGCAGAGCCAACAGGCTATGATCAACTGACATTTCAGACAGAAATAAAAGAAGAGATTCAGAACGATGAAGTACGAGCCAGCTTGTACAAGAAAGCACAAGCAACTGACTCTAAGACTTTAGCCACAATGCTTAACACCTCAATCAACAATGCCATGAAAATTGCCAAGCGCTACCCTAGCGTGACCGTGAGCACAGGGCAACAGCGCACCTATCCACGCTATGACAAAAACGATAAAATCATCGGCTGGACAGGTCAAGCAAACATAGATTTAAAAAGTACAGACTTTTCAGCGACTAGCCAGCTTATTGCTGATTTGCAAGAAACCTTGGTGATGGACAATCTTAACTTTGGTGTATCAGATACCAAAAAGGATGCTCTAGAGCAAAAGCTAATGACCGAAGCTTCTCGCGCTTTTCAACAGCAAGCTAAGAGCCTTACCCGCGCTTGGGATGCTCGTGGCTACCGCGTCGTCAATGTTAACCTGAACACGGGTAGCAACTATCCACGTCCAATGTATAGCGCTATGAGCATGAAAGCAGATTCGCTTGAATCCTCTGTACCAAGCCAAAGCTTTGAGTCTGGTAATAGCACTATTTCGGTGACTGCTAACGGTACCATCGAGTTAACTAAATAAGATAGCTTATAGTTAAAATAAATGATTTATATTAAAAAAGGCAAGCATCGTTAACGGTGCTTGCCTTTTTGTTCTACTAGCGATGCCTATTAATTATGTTCAATCATTATTGAGACCATTATTGTGACTGAGCAACTTCCTGTTGGCGCAGCTTTAGCATCAATTTTTGATACCAAGCTAGCTTTTGATAAGCTAACAGCTGCTCTGCCTTTCTTTTGTTGTCTTGCAATGTGGTCGTGTTTTGAATCACGTATACGGTACGTGTGATTTGCTCAAGTGTTTGGCCAGTTTCGCTTTGTATAACAGCCTTGATTGTATGAGCACCTGGCAAAACATCAACAGTAGCAATAGATGCGCTTAAACCTTGTGCAACCTCTTTGTCATCAAAATAAATACGGGCACTATCCCCTACCTGTAACGCAGGCCGAATCTGTACATTAACATCGATATTCTGTACCGGACGACGATAAGCTCTTTCTTCGCTAGGTTCAGTAATGGCTAACTGATAGTTTACTGGCGTGGTCACCTTAGTATTTATCGCAGGCGACTCATTAGTAGTCGCCTGCGACGTATTTGATGATTGGCGACTTGTACTAGAATTGGTTGTCGTATTCAGACTAGCTGACCTGCTCGTATCATTACCTGTCGTAATAGCCATCTGACTGACTTGTTTGCCAGCTTGCTGCTCATAATCCTGTGGACGGTCAGTAAAGGTGACTTGGCCGGTTTGCTCATCGACCACTTTATAAATAGGTGCAGCATTGATAAGAGGTGCACAAAGACTAGCGAGAGCAACCGTAGTCCATAGCGCAACTCTAATCTTACCCTTCAAGAAACTCGGTTTTGCTAATAAAGTCATAATCCATCAACCTAAATAGTGTCTACTATTAATATAATTTTATAAAACTATTATGCGTGAGTTTTGACATGAAATCAGCAGCAATTTCAAAGAAAATTCAGCAATTGGACTGATGTACTTTGTTGATACCCATAAAAAAAACCAGCTAAGAATAACTTAGCTGGTTTTTATGACTCAAAATAAATGAGTGTTTTAGCGACTAATTAGCAGCTATAGTACATGTCAAATTCGACAGGGTGTACAGTTACGTTCAGACGTTGTACTTCTTCTTCTTTCAAAGCGATAAACGCTTCTAGCATGTCCTCAGTGAATACATCGCCTTTTAATAAGAAGTCATGATCGTCACGCAGTGCTTGTAGTGCAACGTCTAAGCTCTCTGCAACCGTTGGGATTTGTGCTTCTTCTTCTGGTGGCAAGTCATACAAGTTTTTGTCAGCAGCTTCGCCTGGATGCATTTTGTTTTGGATACCGTCAAGGCCAGCCATCAATAGTGCAGCAAACGCTAGGTATGGGTTAGCCGTTGGATCAGGGAAACGTGCTTCTACACGTACCGCTTTCGGGCTGCTTACATGTGGAATACGGATAGATGCTGAACGGTTAGATGCTGAATAAGCAAGTTTGATAGGCGCTTCGTAATGTGGTACTAGACGCTTATAGCTGTTCGTTGATGGGTTAGTAATCGCATTCAACGCACGAGCATGCTTGATAATACCGCCAATGAAGTACAATGCTGTTTCAGACAGACCAGCATACTCATCACCAGAGAATGTATTTACGCCGTCTTTTGAGATTGACATATGTACGTGCATACCTGAACCGTTATCACCAACGATTGGTTTAGGCATAAAGGTCGCTGTTTTGCCAAACTGATGCGCAACGTTATGAACAACATATTTCAATTGCTGAACTTCATCCGCTTTACGTACCATCGTGTTGAATGCAACACCGATTTCAGACTGGCAAGAAGCAACTTCATGGTGATGAACTTCAACCGAACCTTCACCAACGATTTCTTCGATGCGTTCACACATAACAGCACGCATATCATGTGAGCTATCGATTGGTGGTACTGGGAAATAGCCGCCTTTCACACGTGGGCGATGCGCCATGTTGCCCCACTCGTAAGTCTCGTTAGTCGACCATGCTGCTTCTTCAGCCGTGATTTTATGACTAACGCCAGACATATCAACTGACCATTTAACATCGTCAAATACAAAGAACTCAGGCTCTGGACCGAAGTAAGCAGTATCACCGATACCAGTAGACTTTAAATACTCTTCAGCGCGACGTGCGATAGAACGTGGGTCACGGTCATAACCTTGTAGCGTTGATGGCTCGATGATATCGCAAGTCACTACCACAGTCACCGCGTCAAAGAACGGGTCAACAAAAGCAGTTTCTGGATCAGGACGCAAGATCATATCTGACGCTTCGATACCTTTCCAACCGGCGATTGATGAGCCATCAAACATTTTGCCATCTTCCATGACATCTTCATCAACGGTATGCGCTGGGAAGCTGATGTGCTGCTCTTTGCCGCGTGTATCAGTAAAGCGAAAATCAACCCATTTAGCATTAGAGGATTGGATAAGATCTAATAGTTTATTCGACATGAATAGTCTCCGTTGTGTTGATCACGTAATTGCGATTTAAAATTATTAATATGATGTTCTTGTCCAAGAATGTCAGATGTGCTCTCAATACTAAAACAGCGCATTCGATATTATGCTTATTATCAGCACTATTTTACGTATTAGTCAAGATGCTCATCTAAAGCGTTTACTCAATCAGACCAATATTTGTGCACATGGTCCAACATACGCCAATTCAATCCTAACGACATTCTAGCAATATATAACTCATAATGCTGAACTCTTCGGGCTCTTGTTAATAATTATTTTTAGACCAGTTTTTTGGCTTTAAAAATAATCATAACAGCAATAATGCAAAGGCTATGCCAATGTATTAACACTCTGATAACAGATATAGTTATAAATAGATTTAATTATCAATATTTACAGTGATTTATACGATTAATATCGTTATATATTCATTAATTCCCATCAAATTAATTTTTAGAATAGCACTTAATTAGAGCACCAGTTGAGAACCAAAGGCACTTAATTGGTGCAAATACAAATATATTTATTATTGAAATGCTATTTTATAGTGCAATGTTAATAGCTGAATTTATAACATTGTCTCTGACTACATTATTTTATGCGTCAAAAAAATAATAAAAAATATGTTTTTACTTGGTGCTTACTTAGATAGCCCGTACCGTTCCAAAAATCTTACTCAAACTTAGTCGATATTAACTAGGTTTGACGTTTTCTTTCTGCTTAATTGTCATGCGCTATTTCTCGTTTGAGATTTAGACTGACCACGACTCCACAGACTTTTTTAATTGGCGATGGAACTCACCGTCCAATAAACAGGATTATGCGGCTGTTAAAATAACGGTCGCATTATTTAAAATATTGATGCTGGCGTTGAGGTCACGGTCATGAGAAACCTGACAGTTAGGGCACAACCACTCACGCATTTTCAATGTTAGCTCATCTTTACTAAGGATATGATTGCAGTTTGAGCAAGTTTTTGAGCTTGGGTAAAAACGCCCAACCGATTTCACAACCTTGCCTTGTTCGTTGGCTTTGTAGATAAGCTGACGCTTAAATTCGAAGAAACCCAAATCACTGATTGCTCTTGATAATCGCCTGTTCTTAACCATACCTTTAACGTTCAAATCCTCAATCGCAATCACATCGAACGTTTTAACCAAATCAGAGGTTATTTTGTGCAAAGAGTCCTGCCTGATACATCTGATTTTATAGTGCAAACGAGAGAGCTTGGTTTTCGCTTTTTCTCTGTTTTTACTGCCTTTTTTAGTGCGACTGAGCGCTTTATTTAGCGTTCTTAGTTTTTTAAGGTTTGTCTTGAGCGGTTTTGGTGCTTTAATTTTGGTGCCGTCCGATAAAACTAACAAGTCGGTAATGCCAAGGTCGATACCAACGCTTTTACCTGTCTTTTTAGTAGGAAGTACAGCTTTTTGTATTTCAACAGCCACACTAACAAACCACTTACCACCACGTTTAGAAATGGTGGCTGACATGATCTTGCCTTCAAATCGCAAAGCTTCTTTTAAGCGAACCCAGCCCAAGTTTGGTATACGAATGGATTTACCTTTGATGGCAAATTGGTCGTTGGATAAACTAAATCTGTCGTCACGGCCTTTTTTACGAGCGGTTGGATATTTCGCTAAGCCTTTAAAGAAGTTGTTATAAGCATCACCCAATTGCATGATTGCCGCTTGCGGAGCACATTTGGTGACCTCTAGCATATAAGGAAATAATTCACGCTTAATGGCGTTCAATTCGCGCCTGAGCTTCGCTTGTGAGGGTGTGTTTAGCTTTTTGGTATCAATTTCAACGCCTGTGACCAAACACGCATCACGGTACGCCTTGTCAAGCGCATACTGCCGTTGCCACTCATGCAAAGCCCAGTTGTAGGCTTTTCTCGCCACGCCACAAGCACGAGCAAGATGATTTGCCTGTACGTTGTTAGGTTTGAGTTCGATTGAGTGACCACGGATCATAATGCTTTTTTAACCGCCTCTATTAATTGTTGGTTTTTCTTGCTACGAGAGCCGTAGAGTCTTGCTGAAAATACGGTGATAATCTCCAATACATCTTGTGCTAATTCTTGCTCAAAACTAAGCTCCTCACCCTCATTGATTATTACCACTTCAACGTCACAAGCCTCACACAACATGAAAATCAGTTCAGCACCAAATCGCAAAAGCCTGTCTTTATGAGTGATCACCAGCCGTTCAACTTTATTGTCCAGTATGTCGTCAAGCAGGTTTTTTAAGCCTTTCTTTTTATAATTCATTCCACTACCAAGATCGGTAATCGTCTCAAAAGTCCAGCCTTGCTTGGCGCAATAAAGTTCCAAAACTTGAGATTAGCGAAGTAAGTCGTCTTTTTGATCACGACTCGATACACGAGCATAAGCAATGGTTTTTCTGTCTAATTTAGGTGGTGTATTCAAAGAATGTGGTCTGATTTCACTTAAATCATATCGCCTATGCCCGTTTTCGGTTCGCTTGTCGACTAACGTACCATCCTCATCCCAACGTCTTAATGTGGATTGAGCAACCCCGAAATGTTTGGCAGCCTCCCCAATACTAACCAGCTTTCCCCTGAGCTTATCTCTATCTTATAATAGAATCTGTATATTATAGGTATAAATGTTTATAACTAGCTATATTGTAGGTAACTGTTCATAACCCTACATTTGATAGAAAACAAAATAGTGGTAAGATAACCGCGCGCAATAACCTCCTCTGTTATAGTCAGAGCTGCTTGTGTTCGGCAATCAAGTGACTCGATAACAGTGAGAACAAATTTCATGTTAAAAATATAATAAAACTGATAAGTTGAAGCCTTAATGATTTTGATGATCGATAATTACGATAGCTTTACGTACAATATCGTACAGTACTTCGGTGAGCTAAAGCAGGACATCACTGTCTGGCGTAATGATCAGGTCAGCATTGAGCAGATTAAAACCCTTGCACCTGATGTGATTGTGATTGGCCCAGGTCCGTGCGATCCTGACCGTGCAGGTATTTCGCTGCAAGCCATTGAGACATTTAAAGGAATTATTCCTATACTGGGTATTTGCTTGGGTCATCAAGCTATCGGTCAAGCCTTTGGCGGTCAAGTGGTCAAAGCTGGCGAAGTCATGCATGGCCGCTTATCAGCTATCTATCACAACGAGCAAGGTGTGTTTGCTGGATTACCTAACCCGTCACAGGTTACGCGCTATCATTCACTCGTCATTGATAAGACGAGCTTGCCAGACTGCCTTGAACTCACCGCATGGACACAGAATGCTGATGGTAGTATTGAAGAAATCATGGGTATTCGCCATAAGGCGTTTGCTGTAGAAGGTGTTCAGTTCCATCCTGAGTCGATATTGAGCGAAGCCGGTTATCAATTGCTCAATAACTTTTTACAGACTCATGGCTTGGCTACTCTGACATCCGATGAGCTACCACAAGTTGGCTAGATTTGACTAAAAGCACCTTGGTAAAAAATGCTGCTTTCATAAGCCTATGCCAAATTTCACACAGATTCATATAAAAAATAATAGTAAGCGAGACCATAATGAGTACGAAAAAAATAGAAGAAACGCACACGCCAGAGAGTATTACAAAATTGTCTGACGAGCAAACACATCAACTGTTAACCACAGCTTTGGGCAGAATATTTCAACACATCGATTTAACTTTTGATGAGATGTATCAAGTGATGCTGATTATCATGCAAGGTAGATGTAGCGACGCTATGATGGGCGCTATCTTGACGGGACTACGTATGAAGGGCGAATCCATTGACGAGATTACTGCTTCAGCCAGCGCCATGCGTGCACTAGCCGCCAATATTGAACCAAAGAACTGTGATTACTTGGTAGATATCGTTGGTACTGGCGGTGATGGTGCTAATCTGTTCAATGTCTCGACTGCATCGGCATTGGTTGTTGCGGCAGCTGGTGCACAAGTTGCTAAGCACGGCAATCGCGGCGTCTCAACCAAATCTGGTAGCTCAGACTTACTTGAGCAAGCAGGTATCAGTCTTGCGCTCACTCCAGAGCAAGCAAAAGACTGTATCGAAAACCAAGGTATCGGGTTTTTATTTGCACCCAATCATCACAGCGCCATGCGTTATGCCAACCCTGTACGCCGTGAATTAAAAGCACGTACCATCTTTAATATTTTGGGCCCATTGACCAACCCTGCTGGCACGCCAAACTTAGTCATCGGTGTATTTACCGCGCAGTTATGTGAGCCGATTGCTAAGGTGATGAAAAACTTAGGCGCACGTCATGTCATGGTAGTAGGCGCAAAAGATGGTCTTGATGAAATCAGTCTTGCGACTTCGACCACAGTCGCTGAGCTAAAAGATGGCGAGATATCAGTCTATGATATGATGCCAGAAGATGCGGGTATCGAGTCCCAAACTCTTATCGGCCTAGATGTCGACTCTCCAGCACAAAGTTTAGATCTGATTCGTGCTGCGCTATCTGGAGCCGACACTCATGACCGTGCCGTACTTAAAGCACGTGATATGATTGCGCTAAATGCAGGTGCCGCGATATACACTGCAGGACTTGCCAGCAACTACCCTAACGGTGTTAGCCGAGCACAAAAAATCATTCAAAATGGTGATGCTTTACTCAAACTTGAGTCTTTAGCCAACTATACCCAACAGCTAGTCGCTCAAGGTTAACTTATAAGCACTTATATACTGTCTATAGTCAAAAAAATCTAAAACGGATACAAGGCAGCCGACCACAGATTGTACAATTCGTACATCTAAGGAGGACAACGCCGTAGCCGCTTAGTAGTTATTAATAGTTTTCTTACTATATTTACATTTAACGATATTCGGATACCAGTATGACCACAACCCATTCAGACATACCGTCAGTGCTACAGCGCATTGTCGCCACCAAAGTAGAAGAAGTAAAAGCCGCTCGCGAAGCATTGTCTCTAGAGGACTTGCAAGCACAGGTCGCAGCTGATGATAAACCGCGTCGAGGTTTTGCCGCGGCATTACGTGCTGCCGGCACTAAAGAAAATGGTATCGGTATCATTGCTGAGATTAAAAAAGCCTCACCGTCTAAAGGCATTATCAATCATAACTTTACCCCTGCTCTATTTGCACAGCAGTATGAGCAAGCGGGCACTAGTTGTCTGTCTGTATTGACCGATCGTGATTACTTTCAGGGCGATGACATCTACCTTATTCAGGCGGCTAATACCTCAAGTCTACCGATATTACGTAAAGACTTTATGATTGATATCTATCAAATCTATCAATCTTACCTAATGGGCGCTGACTGCATCCTACTTATTATGGCTTGCCTAGACGATGCCCAAGTACAAGAGTTACATGCACTCAGTATTGAGCTTGGTATGGACGTATTGATAGAAGTGCATACCCAATCTGAGCTTGAGCGTGCGCTACAATTGCCACGCTCAGAGCACAATATTTATGGTATCAATAACCGTGATTTGAATACCTTTGATGTGGACCTGCAAACCACGCTTGATCTTAAGAATATTTTAAACGACGCACTCGCTGCTGATGCTAATAGCACTGAGCAAAAACCACTTATCGTGACCGAAAGTGGTATTCATAGCAGTGATGATATTCGTCTCATGTTAAATAATGAGATTCAGCACTTTCTAATCGGTGAGCAATTTATGAAAACTGATCATCCAGGGCAAGCGTTACAATCCTTACTTGCGGGCGTCGCAGCAGACGGGTAAAGTAACTCAATAATTTATGTTTCAATAAATGCTCGATAGCTTGAACAATGTCTGCGCTATATACATAGTTCAATCAACCATTCATCAATCAACGATACGTTAACTTTTATGTCAAACTCTCTGTTTTCAAAAGAAATGCAAGACCAGCTTAAAGAACTCAAAGGCCAGCTGAGCAAAGGCCGTGATACTAATTCACCTGAAGGTGAGAACCAAAAGCCAACTGAGCCGGTGTCGCTACCGACTCAAAAGCAAGTAAAAAAGACAGTTAAGCAGCTAGATAGTGAACATATCGATGACGATAAAGTTCTATTTATGCAAGCCATGCACGGTGTCAATCAGCTAGAAGACAAAAATGTCCGCTCACCTGCCAGCGCAACTAGAGCAGGCAAACCTGATGCAGCGACACTATCAAAACGTGCGGCGGCTCAAGGTAGTGAAGCCAGTGATCTAGGCGCAGGCTTGTCAGATATGCAAGCACTACTAAACCCAGTAGCTGCTGAAGCTTATTTGTCTTATAAGCAGCCTACACTGCAAAATAAAATCTTTGATCAGCTCAAAAAAGGCAAGCTACGTTGGTATGATGCGGTAGATATCCATGGCTGTACGATAGAAGAAGCACGTGAAGCGATGACTCAACTGTTGAGCCAAGCCAAGCAGAAAAACGAGACTATGGTAAAAATCGTCCATGGTAAAGGTAGCGAAGCGATTCTAAAAACTTGTATTAACGGCTGGTTACGTCAATTGCCAGAAGTATTAGCTTTTTGCTCTGCTCCACCAAAAGATGGTGGTAACGGTGCTGTACTAGTACTACTTAAAAAACCTAAAGCAGATGGCGAATAGGTCTATTGTTAGTGATACGGTACTATATAAAAAGGACTGCTTATTCGCAGTCCTTTTTTTATCAATCACTTATGGACTAGACATGGACTGCAACAATGTTTCCTTTAATGAATACTCTCTTTAATGTACATTCCATTTAATGTGAGCTTCTCACTTTTTATTAATATATAGACTTGAGCACCTTCTACTTAGCAAAGCGAAAACACTATGAGCATACAGATTATTGAAAATACCAACGAGCTAGAACAGCAAATTGCTGCACTAATTGCCACTGAACCAAGGTTTGCTCCTGTGCATAAACAGGTTGGCACACCTAATCTTAGGCGTAATGCAGGTGGGTTTGAGCAGTTGATGAGAGCGATGGTTGGTCAGCAGTTATCAGTTGCCGCCGCTGCCAGCATTTGGAAACGGTTGGTTGATGCAGAATTGATCACCCCGCAAGCAATACGTGAAGCGACAGACGATACTTTGAAGACGCAAGGATTGTCTAAGCAAAAAACTCGTTATGTACGCTCTTTAGTGGATCATGATATAGACTTTTCAGCATTAGAAACTTTGCCAAATGAAGAAGTCATAACAACCTTGACAGCCGTGACAGGGATTGGACGTTGGACAGCTGAGATGTATTTATTATTTTCGCTAAAACGTACAGACATACTCGCTGTCGATGATTTGGCCATTAAAGTTGCAGCCATGGAGTTGTTAGGCTTAGCAGAGCGCCCAACACCCAAGCAGCTTAAAGATCTAACTCAGCACTGGTCACCTCATCGCAGTGCTGCCAGCCTATTGCTTTGGTCGTACTACGGCTCATTACGTGATAAAACCGCAGTACCTTTATAACTAATAGAGCAAAAAACATAGCTAGTGTTATTCACTACCATTCGTGAGCAAAAAGTCTCTTTTAAGGCTGGTTCCATATAGAAAAGCCAGATTTGTTTTTAGTGTGCTTAAACTTACTTTTTCTTAGCATATGACTTTTATGCTTTAGTGCCTTAAGCGCACCACTTCTGCTGACGGTCGCCATAGAGAATTTGTGGTGACTTGCAACATCATTTTTAGCCTTGTCACTATCTTTACGAATATCAACGCCATCGTCGTTGTAATCTTTCCTGTATACGCTTGTGTTTACTTCCTTGTTATCAGACACTTCATTATTAGCAGAGTTACTACTGTTGTCTGATTCATCTCCTTCTGCTGATTCATCAGTACTACTTCCCACATGATGTTCAAGTTCAGCTTGATTAACAATCAACTGCTGAGTCGGCAATGCATGTTCTACTTTATATTTCGCGACTTTCTTTAATATATCGACAAACAAAGCGTTTTGTTTGTCATAGAACTCAATGATACCAATAGCATTCACATAAGCTTGCAACTGAATAACATAGCAATCTTGGCGCAGCTCCAAAATATTGACCTGATTCCATTCTTGATTGGTCAAATCATGCTCTTTTATAAATTCATCCAAGTCATTAACCATTTTGAATATTACGTCAAGATCAGCGGTACGCTTAATATATAAGTAGTGGAAAAAACGAAACATATCGCGAGAGGTAAAGTTTTCGATCTGCATCGATGAAAAGTCACCATTTGGTACCGTAACAATCGTCCGCGACAAGGTCCGTACACGCGATGAGCGAATACCAATGTCGATAACTGTGCCTTCGTAAGTACCAAACTTACAATAGTCACCGATACGCACAGGTGAATCTGCGACGACGACGACACTACCAACTAAGTTTTCAATTGTCTTTTGCGCACCAAGAGCTAACGCCAAACCACCCACACCCAGTGCGGCAATACCAGTGGTCAAATCAAAACCCAAATTGCCAAAAATAACAATCACTGCAAATATCAGTAATAGCGCTTTGACGACCTTACGCAGCAGTCCCAAAATTGAGACACGCTCAGTATAGTTTTTCTTGTAGCTTAGATTTACCGCTCGGGTAAATATCGCATCGATCACTCGCAATAGTAGCCAAGTCAGCGCCAGCCAAGAAGCGATATCCGTAAAGCGATTGACTGGCTCACGTAGTGTCACCGATACGCCTGCATAAACCATCACTTCTGATAGTATCAATGCCATAATGACCACAGAGAGTGGCAATATTACTTTGTTAGGTAACGGCAATGGCGTACCACGCAAATACGGATAAACAATCCTTAATAAGTGGTATAGCAACCATACCGCGACATAAGTAAGTACAAAGCTAGTCACAATCATGGTGAGCGCGGCGACCAAATCAGCTAGTTGATAGCCAAAAAGCTTTTTGCCATCTAAAGAGTCAACCGTATAGCGCGAGACCAAGGTCGGCTCAGTATTTTCTATCACTTCTGGTACTGAGGTCAGCGTATCGCTAGAGAATTGCCAATATTGCTCATTCTGTTTTGAGACCACCCTTTCTAGCAATAGCGGAACACTTCGCTCCCCGATATTAATCACACCGACATTTTCTTGGCTAGGTGGCAGTTGGTCAGTTAGATTACCCTCAGGTGAGTTACTAATCTGTAGATCCGGCTGAAAACGCCCACCTGCATCTAGTGCCTGTTTAAACTGTCGCACAACGGTCGTTGGGTTATCGGACTTTGATAAGTTGAGATAATTACTTGCCAGCAAATAATCATTTTCACCCAGCGCACTGATAAACCCTTGTACCGTATGACGCGGCGTATCTCGGCCAAAAGAATCAGGCAATGGCGTACTTACTGTCTCTCCACTACTGTCATTACCCACTCCAAGCGCACCAGCCTCGACAGCATAAGCATTATTTGGCAAGGCAATACTCAACAGCATAGTCAGTAATAGCATTGCGACTATAAATGGCATCTTAGTAATAGCAGAGAATAAATTAGGCGAAGGACTGGGAGTCAGATTATGCTTGATAGACAAAACAAACCTCTTAGTTTAAAAATGGCATGATAAATGACAGGTGGCGTCCATACTATAGTAACAATTATTTATAACAGCAGTACTTTTGATTACGCAATTTTGTAGCTAACTGTATTGGTATTTGGTTTCTTACTCTATGTAGGCTTCTAATAGTAGGTGTTTCTAAGGATAGGCTTCTCTTATACAGTGGTATAAATTCCCATAGAATATCTAAGTAAAGTAATTTTTAATAAATCATTTAGCAAACTAACATGAATACCATTCAGCCTACCCTGAATAAACATTAGGTTAAAGTAGTTTATAAAGCAGGTTAATTTGTAGATAATGAGCGCAGTTTTGCTTATATACTGTTTTTTGTAACTTTTGACCCCTTTTACGTCATAATAGTTACCTCTCATTTCTGCATTTTTAACTTGATTACTTTGGAATCGACTATGTCTGTATCACGTGCATCTTCACGTACCTATCTTCGTTTAAGTATTTTGAGCGTTCTTAGTTTACTTGCAGTAAATACTGCAATGGCAGCTACCTCTGAAAATATTTCCATCAACGATAGCAGTTTGCCACAAGTTGAGCTTGATGAAATTGTCGTGACAGCCACTCGCACACCTACTAAGACAAGTAATGTAATTGCGCAAACACGAGTAATCGATAAAGAAGAGTTACAACGTTATCAAGGTCAAACCGTTTTGGACGTACTCAAACGTCAGCCAGGCATTGCTTTTAAACAAAACGGTGGTCTTGGCGCTTCTTCAAACTTTTATATGCGCGGCTACGATAGCAAACAAGTCCTCGTATTGATTGATGGTATACGTTATAGCTCAGTCAGCGCTGGAGGCGCCGCGTTAAACTTGCTACCTGCTGATCAAATTGATCGAATTGAAGTTCTCTATGGAGCATCAGGTTCTAGCATCTACGGTGCGGATGCGATGGGCGGTGTCATTCAAGTATTCACTAAAGGCGGCAATATAGATCGAAGCAGTATGTCAGTTACCGCAGGTATCGGCTCAAACGATCATTATGTATACGGTGCAAGCGCACAACTTGCCAATACTAATGGTACTACATTAAGCCTTTCAGCCAGTCACAACGAAACAGATGGTATCAATGCGACCCGTCCAGATCCCAGTAATCAAAATGACCCTTATAATAAAGACGATGATGGTTTTGAGAGCGACAGTGTAAGCTTAGCAGTCAATCAGCGTTTTAGCGACACGTTACTGACAGGTGCTAGCATCTTGTATAGTAAATCCACTACTGAATATGACGATGGTACTTTTGAAGACGCTCATGCTGATCAAGAAAACGGCGCAGCACAAGCTTATGTCGACTGGCAATATATGCCTGATGCCTCTGTTAAGCTCCAATATGGTCACTCTATTGATAAAAGCGAGTCTTATTCTAAGTATCCAAATGTATTCGATGGTACTCAAGACCAGATTAGCTTAGTTGGTAAAAACAAGCTGCTAGCTGGTGAAGGTGTTTATGGTCTCGAATACCTCACTCAAGACTTAGACAGCACGGCTTACAGTATTGATGACCGTAATGTCAAAAGTGCCTTTGCTGGCTATGTCATCGCCAATGACCGCTTTGATGCACAAGCCAACCTACGCTACGATGATGACTCACGCTATGGTGATGAAACCACCTATAATTTGGGCGGTGCAATGCATCTTAGTCCTGATTTCCGCGTTGGTGCGAGCTATGCTAAAGGCTTCCGCGCACCTGTTTTTAATGATTTAAGCCCTGTATATAGTGGTAACCCCGATCTAAAGCCTGAAACTAGCGACAACTACGAAGCTTTTGCTGAATACAACACTCTGCTACAGTCTACACGTCTCACTGGCTATTATAATGATGTTGAAAATTTAATCAGTTACGTCGCAAGCCCTACGCCTAGCAATCCTTATGCAGGAGCTAGTCAAAATATCAATGAAGCTAAAATCAAAGGTATCTCATTAACTTCTGACTGGGAAATGAACGACTATCTGTTTGGCGGCAGCTATGATTACCAGAAGGCAGAAGACAGTAGTGGCGGAAGTGATGATGGCAACTCTCTTCCCTACCGTCCTGAACACAAGGGCTTGGTATATGTCGGATACCGTCTGCCAAGTTTAGATATACGCGCTGAATATCAGTATGTAGGGGACTATTACAGCAGAATTACCAATACTGACTCTCAATTTGTAGACAACTATGGATTGCTGAACATCAGTGGTAACTACAAACTTACTGATAATTTGTCTATGACTGCACGTCTAAACAACATCACTAACGAAGATTATATAACAGATATTGGCTATAATACTGACGGTATTAACTACTTTACCTCTCTAACCTACAACTGGTACTAAGTTTAACTTAGTCTGATTAAAACCATCTGAACTAAAATAAAAAAGGTCATCTAAAGGTGGCCTTTTTTATGGCTATAGATTCCTGTTTAAAGTTTTATCTGCATAAGCCGTCAGCTATTTATCTCAGTCAATAGGTGACAATTAACCACTCATCTATTACAATAACGACCTCCGAGAGGTGTTGCGCCATAATAGTGATTTACTGCATTAACATTCTATAGTTATGCAATCACAGGTTATGTTAGGCTCGGTTAACTGTCGAGAGTCCATATTTTTGGTCGCTCACAGCGCAAACAACGGCACCTGCGTTTTTATTCTTTTTATCATTCGTTAACCACTGATAGGAGCATATTATGGACGCAGTGTCTACTACACCATCTGCCCATACGATCGATCCCTCTTTCACTGACTACAAAGTCGCTGACATCAGCCTTGCTGATTACGGCCGCCGTGAAATTACCCTTGCTGAAGCCGAAATGCCTGCCCTAATGGGTTTGCGTCGTCGCTACGAAGCAGACCAGCCGCTTAAAGGCGCGAAAATCGCTGGCTGTATCCACATGACCATTCAGACAGCCGTACTTATCGAGACACTAGTCGCGCTTGGTGCTGAAGTACGCTGGACATCATGTAATATCTTCTCAACCCAAGACCATGCTGCTGCTGCGATTGCTGCTGCTGGTATCTCTGTCTATGCTTGGAAAGGCGAAACAGAAGAAGAGTATGAATGGTGCCTACGTCAGCAAGTACATGTTGACGGCGAAGCATCAGGCCAACTGTGGGATGCTAACTTAATCTTGGATGATGGCGGTGATTTGACTGCTTTGATTCACAATGATTATGCAGAGCTTCTTGATAACATCCACGGTATTTCAGAAGAGACCACCACTGGCGTTCATCGCTTGGTTGAGATGCTTGGTAAAGGTACGCTTAAAGTACCAGCCATCAACGTCAACGATGCAGTTACCAAGTCTAAAAACGATAACAAATACGGTTGCCGTCATAGCTTAAACGATGCTATCAAACGCGCTACCGATATGTTCCTTGCTGGTCGCCGCGCTTTAGTTATCGGTTATGGTGATGTAGGCAAAGGCTCTACACAAAGCTTACGCCAAGAAGGCATGATCGTACGTGTTTCAGAAGTTGACCCTATCTGTGCGATGCAGGCATGTATGGACGGCTTTGAAGTATTATCACCATACATCGACGGTGACAACACGGGCGGCGCAGCCAGCATCAACAAGCGCTTGCTTGAAGACACTGACATGATCGTCACGACTACTGGTAACTACCATGTTTGTGATAGACATATGCTAGCAGCCCTTAAGCCTGGTGCTGTGGTATGTAACATTGGTCACTTTGACACCGAAATCGACACTCAGTTTATGCGTGATAACTGGCGCTGGGTTGAGATCAAGCCACAAGTGCATCAAATCTTCCGCTCAGACGATGAAAACGATTATCTAATCTTGCTTGCTGAAGGTCGCCTAGTAAACCTAGGTAACGCAACTGGTCACCCATCACGCGTGATGGACGGCTCATTTGCCAACCAAGTATTGGCTCAAATGTATCTGTTCGAAGAAAAATTCGCTGACTTGCCAGCTGACCAACGTACTGACAACCTATACGTAAAAGTATTGCCTAAAAAGTTAGACGAAGAAGTAGCCGCTGCGATGGTTGCAGGCTTTAACGGTACGCTAACCAAGCTGACCCAAAAACAAGCTGAGTATTTGGGTGTGCCTGTCGAAGGTCCGTTCAAGCCTGACGCTTATAAATACTAAAAGGAGCTAGCCTGTGAGTAAGCCTGCTTTCTCCTTTGAGTTCTTTCCTGCAAAGACCGAGCAAGGTCACGAAAAGCTTCTCAGCACTTATGATGAGCTTAATAAGTTGTCACCAGCTTATTTTTCGGTAACTTATGGTGCGGGCGGTTCAACCCGTAGCCGTACTTTAGATATCGTACAGGCACTAAGTACGCGTGGTACCACTGAAATCGCGCCGCATATGTCTTGTATTGGTGATGACAAAAGTGAAATCGCTGAATTGCTCGAGTATTATAAGACTTTAGGTATTAGACGCTTAGTAGCGCTACGCGGCGACTTGCCATCAGGTCAGGTGGGCATGGGTGAGCTACCATTTGCGGTAGATTTGGTAAAGTACATTCGTGAATATTCGGGTGATCACTTCCATATCGAAGTGGCCTCCTACCCTGAAATGCACCCACAAGCGCGTAGCTTTGAGTTTGATATCGATAATCTGGTAAATAAATACCAAGCTGGTGCCAATGCGTCGATTACCCAGTTTTTTTACAACGCTGACAGCTATTTGTACTTGCGTGATAAGTTAGAGAAACGCGGTATTGATACAGTAGCTCAGCCTTTGGTCGCTGGTATCATGCCAATTACCAATTCGAGCAATCTCTTGCGTTTTGCTGATAGCTGTGGCGCTGATATTCCGCGCTATGTACGCAAACAGTTGACGGATTTTGGTGATGATCGTAAGGCTATTCGTGAGTTTGGCTTTGATGTGGTTTATCGCTTGTGTGAACGCTTGATTGCCGAGGGCGTACCCGCTATGCATTTTTATAGCATGAACAAAGTTGAGCCAAACAAACGCTTAGTAGAAGCTTTGGGATTGACCGCTTAAACTTGTAAGCATTCTAAAATATCCCTTCATCATTCCTGAATACATTATTAATAACTGGCGCTTCTAGGAGCGCCAGTTTTTTATTGTCAAAATTTTGACCAATAATCCTTTACCGTTTTATTCATACACTTTATCTTATTTGATTTTTAAAAATTTCTTCACTGTGTAATAATGCTGCTCTAAAAATAATTTTCTTTATTAAGAAAAATTCTCATAAAACAAATGTCATTAATTGTCTCAAGTGATATTCTATAGATCTAATAATAACTATACTCAATCAAATAATAGGAATAAGACCACGTGCGACGTTTTTTTTATGCCATTAACAACGACAATGCTGATGCCTCAGCACTACCTAAATTGGGTGAGTTGCCACTAGGTAGCAATGTCGAATTACCCGATAGTGTAGTTCATCACTGGTGCCGTGTATTACGAGCCAACATTGGTGATCAAGGGATTTTGTTCGATGGATTTGGTGGCGAATATATAGTAGAGCTACAGGCAATCAGTAAAAAAAATGCCACTGCTACTTTGCTTACACATATAGACGACGATCGTACGCCGCCTACTATCACTCAGATTGGTTTGGTAATGAGCCGCGGTGAGCGTATGGACTATGCTATCCAAAAAGCAACTGAGCTTGGAGTGACTGCCATTCAGTTGCTCAGCAGCCACCATGGCGAAGTCACATTAAAACCTGCTCAAGTTGAAAAGAAACTGGCGCACTGGCAACAAGTGGCCATCGCTGCTTGTGAACAATGCGGCCTTAATCGCCCACCTCTTATTCTTGCGCCACAATCAATCAACGAATGGCTAAGCAATACCAATTCTGATGCTAAGACTACTGATGCTAAGACTACTGATGCTAAGACTACTGAGGCTATGGCTACTGACGTTACAAAGACGCAAATGGCTGTCAGTTCTATCGTTTCTGTGCTTAGTCATGATTCTTACTATCAAGTATTAGCAAACGCTCCAGATCTATGTATGCAGATGAGCGTACCAGCAGCAGGACAACCTGCCATGCCTAGTGCTCTACCTGATGTGCTTAAAAAACAAACTCCTTATATTAAACTACTGATTGGACCTGAAGGAGGTTTAAGTAGTGATGAGTGTAAACAAGCAAATAATGTTGGCTTTATACCGTGGCAAATTGGTACAAGAGTGTTACGCACTGAGACCGCACCAGTGGTTGCTTTGTCTACTATATCCGCCTTGTATAGCTGGAAACGATAACCAATAATAATAGTCATTATCATTAATAAATTTAAAAGTAGAACTTTTGTTTTACATTTTGTAGACTTAAAAGTGATCTTAGCTCAATGTTGAGAAGTTGAATCACCATATTTATTTTTATAAGCCATTATTTTATAAGCCATTATTTTGTGAGCCATTATTATGAGCGATTTTGACACTATCCCAGCATCGATTAAGCAACGGTTAATGACCGAACTGTGTGAGAGAATTGAAGATGCCATATTTATACTAGACGAAAATCTACGTTATTTATCTGTCAATCCTAGCTATGAGCTTTTGATTGGCTACAAAGAAGAGTTTTTAATCGGTCGTCCACTTGGTATATATGCTGCTGAATTTTTATCAGAAGCAGAGCAAGTAATTCTAAAAGATATCAAGAAAAACTTAAACGAACATGGTTTTTATGAACTTGATTTTTCGATGGCCAACCGTTATGGACAGAATATTGACTGTCATATTACTTATCGCAGAATTTATATAGATCAAATGGCTTATCATATTGGTATGCTGCGTGATATGTCTGCAGTTATTAAAGATCAAAAACAGGTCGCCCATTTACTCAACTATGATCAGCTCACAGGTCTCCCTAACCGCAAGGTATTTTTGAGTCAGACAAGTGACATGCTATTGGATAGTTACCAAGAGGTTGTCCTTGTACGCTTAAACATTGACCGTTATCGCAATCTTGCCAGCCTATTAGGGCCTGATGGTGCCAATGATTTAATAAAAAACTTTGCAGAAGGAGTCGAAAAGCTCAAACTGCATAATTTACGCTCCTTTTCTCACTTTGGGGGTGATGATTTTGCGCTATTATTTGAAGTTAAAGATGCCAATATGGTACGTCATCAGCTAGACACACTCATGCAAATGTGTGAGCGTCCCTTCTCTACTGACAAGAGCCATGCGACAGATGCAAATATCTATTACCATATTTCTGTGGGTGTGAGCCGTTTTCCAAAAGACGATAACGAAGTAACGGGTTTATTGACCAAAGCAGAAAAAGCATTGGACTATGTCAAGCAGCATGGAGGCGATGATATACGTTGGTACGATGAGGCCATTGAAAGCGCTACCGCTGGCAGTTTAGAGTTAGAGTCTGAGCTTAGGACTGCTACCATTGAAGGTCAATTTGTTCCTTATTATCAGCCAAAGTTCTCATTAGAGACTGGAGCTATCACAGGTTTTGAAGCATTGGTACGTTGGCAACACCCTACTCGCGGATTACTCAAGCCCGTTCATTTTATCAATGCCATTATCGCGCACAAGCTCTCCTTTGATTTGTTTTCGCAACTGGCCATTAAAATCGTCAAACAATTAGCCGTTTGGCAACAGCAAGGGTTTCATCAACACGTCTGTATCAACGCTGATGCTGCTGAGTTTAGCCACCCTGACTTCTTTGATATGGTGAGTACACTACTGACCGAGAATGACGTTGCTGCTGATCAGTTGCATATCGAAATGACCGAGTCGTCTTTGATTCAGCGTCATGATAATGTAAAAAAACAGCTTAACTCGCTTAGAGAGCTTGGCGTACGTCTAGCGCTCGATGATTTCGGTACTGGTTATGCGTCATTGAGCTACTTGCAAGAATATCCATTTGATTTTATCAAGATTGATAAGAGCTTTATCTCCAATATTGAAACCGATCGTACCCAGCACGCGATTGTAAAAGCCATTTTAGACTTAGCAGTCGCTTTAGACATGCAGGTCGTTGCTGAAGGTATTGAAACTGAGCAGCAGCGCGATGTGTTGTTAGATATGGGTTGCAAAATTGGTCAGGGCTATTGGTTTAGCAAACCCGTGGCTGCTGATGTTGCCACTGCGATGCTGATTCAACAAAACGCTTCTGAGTAAATGCTAAGCTATTCGCTATAACTTATTAACCATAAGCTACTATGTTCAGACTCCTAACATACGAGCATATTTAATGTTTATCACGCTTATATCTGTGAAATAACTTACATGCTCGGTTCTACCAAAGAATGTTGTAATTTATACTAATGCGTTTGTCTTTCTGGCGAACGCTATTTTTTTGACTGTCGTTTTTTCATGTTAATACTGGTCATATAGAGGACTATCTGTCTTAGTAACGTTAGAGTTTTCATATGCTTAATGATGCTATTTCCTAGCGCCTAACGTCGATTGCATAACCGATGCAAGATAGGTTCATGACTTATCAGTCCTGTCACCAAACTTGTATAATCACCTATGAAAGCCTATCTTTTATAGTGAATTTGTTAGAGCACATTTAATCTCTCATTGACTCTGACAATCACCACTCTTTTCAACACTATTTTATGTAATCGATAGCATGGTTGACCTGCTTGACTGTTTATCCTTTATTTAGATTTTCAGATTGGCTAGGTAAGAATAACGCACTAGAGGATAGTGCGACCATATGCTCATTATTAGCTATGATCGGTTACATTCCAAAAAGGACAGGAAGTTATGCAATACAAAGCGCCCTTACGTGATATCCAATTCGTTATGCATGAACTACTCGATAGTGAAAGCCACTACAAAACTTTGCCTGCGTTCCAAGAAGCTGACCGCGAGCTAATGGACAGCCTATTTGAAATGGCTGCAAGCTTTGCTGAAAACGAACTGTCACCATTGAACCAAAGCGGTGATGCTGAAGGCTGTAAGTTTGATAATGGTAAGGTCACCACGCCAAAAGGCTTTAAAGAAGCTTATGACGCGTATTGTGAGCTTGGCTTCCCTGCTTTATCTGCTGAAGAAGATTTTGGCGGTCAAAACATGCCGTTCTCATTATCTACTGTCATCAATGAAATGGTTGGTACGGCTAACTGGTCATTCTCTATGTACCCTGGCCTATCACATGGTGCTATTCAAACCATCGAGCATCATGGTACTGACGAGCAAAAACAAACCTATTTAGAAAAAATGGTCACGGGCGAATGGTCAGGCACCATGTGTCTTACAGAAGCGCATGCTGGTTCTGACTTGGGTATTATCCGTACCAAAGCTGAGCCTAAAGAAGATGGTAGCTATAGCATCACGGGTCAAAAGATTTTCATCTCTGCCGGTGAGCATGACCTAACTAGCAACATTATCCATATTGTATTGGCTCGTCTACCAGGCGCACCTGCTGGCACCAAAGGTATCTCACTATTTATCGTTCCTAAAATGACGGTAAACGCAGATGGTAGCATTGGCGAAAGCAACAATGTCGTTTGTGGCTCTATCGAACACAAAATGGGTATCAAGGCCTCTGCAACTTGTGTCATGAACTTCGATGGTGCAACGGGTTACTTGATTGGACCTGAAAACCGCGGCCTACAGTGCATGTTCACCTTTATGAACGTGGCCCGTATCGGTACTGCTGTGCAAGGTTTGACTGCAGCAGAGTATGCGTTTCAAGGTTCATTGACTTATGCAAAAGACCGCTTAGCGATGCGTTCACTATCAGGTACGAAAGCACCAGAAAAAGCCGCTGATCCTATCATTGTACATCCAGCAGTTCGTAACATGTTGTTGACTGAAAAAGCCTTTGCTGAAGGTGGTCGTGCGCTAGTTTATTATCTCTCACACTTTGCAGATACCGTTGCAAAAGGCGAAGGCGAAGAGTTGAAGTTTGCTGACCAAATGTTATCACTACTGACACCAATTGCTAAAGCGTTCTTGACTGAAACAGGTTTAGAAGCTGCTAACCATGGTATTCAGGTTTATGGTGGTCATGGTTTCGTTAGCGAATGGGGTATGGAGCAGAACGTACGTGATACGCGCATCTCTTGCTTATACGAAGGTACCACAGAGATTCAAGCACTTGACTTGTTAGGCCGTAAAGTCTTGGGTTCACAAGGTAAGCTACTTGCTAACTTTGTAAACGTTATCAAAGAATTCTGTGAAGAAAACAAAGAAAATGACGAGATGGGTCAGTTCATTCGCCCACTTGCCAAGCATCTTAAAGAATGGGGCGATTTAACTGCACGCATCGGCATGCAAGCAACTGAAACGCCAGACGCTGTCGGCGGCGCTGCAGTAGACTATATGTATTTCAGTGGTTATGTCACCCTAGCCTACTTATGGGCACGTATGGCACTGGTTGCTCAGACTGCTATCGCAAACGGTACTGGCGAAAAAGCATTCTATGACGCTAAAGTTAAAACGGCTCAGTTCTACTTTGCTAAGCTATTGCCACGTACGACTACGCACGTACAGCGTATCAGCACTGGTGTAGAGCCATACATGAGCATGGACGTTGATCAGTTTGCCTTTTAATTAAAGCGCTAAACTTCGCTATCGTATAATCTTGAGCGGCAATATACTTCGGTGTGTTGCCGCTTTATTTTGCGCGTGCTTATGACAACTATCAACATAGTTTTGACTATAGCAACTGTCTATAAGTACCGACCCGCCTACCTTCTCACATTATAGTTATCAGCAAGGTGTCTATAAGCACTTCAATAGCCGTTGCTAACTTTTGGTGTACGCACAATTCACGAAGAAATACACTCGCTCACAAGCTTATTTGTTAAACTTTGATTATTAATCGCTAAGGTTATACCAAGAAAACAGTTGATAATCTTAACAACTTCAATTTTAATTATTTGAACCAAAGGAATGTTTATGGCTGTTTATAATGCCCCTCTTAATGACATGCGCTTTATCTTAAATGATGTATTTAAGGCGCCAGAGTTTTGGCAAAACAACGAAAACTTGGCTCATGTTGACATGGAAACTGTCGATATGATTTTAGAAGAAATGGGAAAACTGTCAAAAAACATTCTACTTCCTATTAACCGTAGCGGTGATGAAGAAGGCGCAACTTTCGAAGGTGATGGCGTCGTCACGACTCCGACAGGATTCAAAGAAGCCTACAAGCAATATGCTGAATCAGGCTGGGTTGGCTTAAGCGGTAATGCTGAATACGGCGGTCAGGGCTTCCCTAAAATGGTTACCATGCTCACCGAAGAGATGGTTTTCACTGCCAACCAATCATTTGCCCTATATCCAAACCTAACAGTCGGTGCGACGCTTTGCTTAAATGCAGCTGGCTCTGAAGAGCAAAAGCAAACTTATCTAGAAAAAATGTACAATGGCGAATGGGCTGGCACTATGTGCTTGACAGAGCCGCATGCTGGTACTGACTTGGGTATTATCAAAACCAAAGCCGTGCCTAATGATGACGGTAGCTATGATATCTCTGGCACCAAAATCTTTATCACTGGTGGTGAGCATGACCTTACTGACAACATCATTCATTTGGTATTGGCAAAAACA
The DNA here is from genome assembly GCF_041431295.1 of Psychrobacter sp. Arc9. NCBI lineage: Bacteria > Pseudomonadati > Pseudomonadota > Gammaproteobacteria > Moraxellales > Moraxellaceae > Psychrobacter > Psychrobacter sp. Arc9. Next base: position 221,960 of record NZ_JASMRK010000003.1, read on the forward strand.
CCAAATGCACCAGAAGGCTCAAAAGGCATTTCACTATTTGTCGTACCAAAATTCTTGGTCAATGCAGATGGTAGCTTAGGCGAGCGCAACACATTAGCGGTAGGCTCTATCGAACATAAAATGGGTATCAAAGCCTCTGCGACTTGTGTCATGAACTTTGATAATGCTAAAGGTTGGATGGTTGGCGCGGAAAACACTGGTCTATCATCAATGTTCATCATGATGAACTACGAGCGTGTCACTATGGGCTTGCAAGGCCTTGGTGGTTCTGAGCTTGCCTATCAAAATGCAGCGTTATATGCCAATGACCGCGGTCAAGGCCGTAGCGATACACAGCTACAAAGCCCAGAAAAACCTGCTGATGCTATTATCCATCATGCTGACGTCCGTCGTATGCTATTGAATGCCAAAGTAAACACTGAAGCGTCACGCTGTTTTGCGATGTATGTTGCCAAAAACCTTGATGAAGAGAAGTTTAGTACCGATCCTGAGTCGGCCAAAGCAGCTGCGGCTCGTGTTGCCCTATTAACACCAGTTGCTAAAGCGTTCCTGACTGATAAAGCACTAGAAGCCACTGTTGATTGTCAGCAAGTATTTGGTGGTCATGGCTATATCCGCGAATGGGGTATGGAGCAGATCGTTCGTGATACCCGTATTGCGCAGATTTATGAAGGCACCAACGGTATTCAAGCGCTTGACTTGTTAGGTCGTAAAGTTGCTCGTAACAACGGCAAGTACGTCACTCACTTCTTGGGCGAGATTCGTGACTTTGTTAACAACATGCAAGCAGACCACGCTATCAAACAAGCTACGTTAAATGCAGCAGATACCATTGAAGAGCTAACCACCACTGTGCTTAACAACATCGGCGAACGCAAAAATGAAATCAATGGCTGTGCGGTTGACTACATGCATGCGTTTGGCTACCTTGCCTACTCGTACATGTTTGCATTGATGGTAGAAGCCGCTAATGGCAAAGAAGGCGAGTTTTATACCAATAAAGCCAAGCTTGCTGATTATTTCGTCGGTCGTGTCTTACCGCGTATCGATGCTCATGCACAAATGGTCAAAGCTGGTAGCGACCCAATGATGAACTTTGATCTTGCTTATTTCGACGTTCCTGCAAGCTAAGCTCATGGCAAAGCTAACCTAAAATATCTTGATTAAAAGGACAGTCGTGTTACTGTCCTTTTTTTTGTCAAAATAACTGCTAACAAAATAATTCAATATCAATAGGCAGTTCCGATTAAAATAACGCAAGACAAGATGTCGCTCGACTACAATTGAACGATTGGTAAACATTACTCAACCACTTATACCGACTTAAATAATAAAAACGATTGAAACAACCATGATAAAGGGTGCGACGTGTCAGAATTAAAACGCATTTTACAACAGATTACCGCCTTGAGCGACGTGCCAGACCCTGCGGTACTTAAACGCTTGATTGATGAGCTACGAGTCAGTGATAAAGAACCTGCATTGGCCAACGAAAAAATTCAATCCCTTATTGATATCATACATCAGCATCCAGAATATGGAGATGGGCTGTCTAGTTTTGTGCTAAAACTGATTATTCAATATCGACAAATTGCGCTGTATACCGATACTGGTATTATGTCCGATCAAGGTTTCTTCAATAGCTTACGCCGGTTGATTGGCCATCGGTTTTTACCATTATTGCCACAAGATGACTCTGTCGTTGAACTGGTGGGCTACTTATTTAATAAACGCTCTGATGAACGCTGGCTGGCCAATATTGAAAAGGAAAAATGGGACAAACTGGTTGAGCTGGTTCGCGTAGAAGAGAAACACTTAAATCTAGTCGCTACTGCAAAAAACAGTATTCTAAACGCCATTATCATTTTGTCTTATCGCATCAGCGGTATCGGCTTGCATCCTGATTTGATGGAGTCGTATCCGCAAATACTGAACTATTCCGCGTCTTTTGTTGCACAAAATCAAGAAGCCGTACTCTTCGTCAATCAATATCGTCAAGCACATGAGCTTGATACCTTGACAGATATCACGCCTGAGCAAGCAGTCGACCCCGCGCCATTGTTGGTTATGCTGGAACAGTGCGAAGATATCGTCGCTACCGTACGCAAGCGAATTTATAAGACCGGTATTTCTATTCGTTTGACTAATATGATGCTGCGTCTAGATCAAAGCTTGCAGCGTATGCGGATTTTGACTGAGCTGGTCACAGACGATAATCAAAAGCGAGATCGTGCTGTTATCGAACTGATACAGGCGCTCATCACTACAGCCAACCAGCGCTATAGCATTGGTTATTTGATTGATAACAATACCAAACTACTCTCTCGTAAAGTCACAGAAAATGCCAGCCGCGTCGGTGAGCATTATATTAGTACCGACAAAGCTGGCTATCAAAAGATGCTCAAAAAAGCCTCTATTGGTGGTTTTGTCATTGCATTTATGGCAACCATAAAAATACTGGCGTATCACTTAGCGCTCGCACCCATGGGTCGCGCGTTCATCAACAGTATGATTTATGGTTTGGGTTTCGTATTTATTCATGTTATTCGCGGCACAGTCGCGACTAAGCAGCCAGCCATGACCGCGGCTGCAATCGCTTCTACCATATCTGAAGGCTCTGGTAAAAAATCACATCAGTTAACTAAGCTATCAGAATTGGTCGTCGATATCTTGCGCACCCAGTTTATTGCTATCATGGGTAACGTCATGTTAGCCGTACCCGTCGCCTTGATTATCTCTTTTGCTTGGTTGCAATATACTGGCGCGCCAATGATCGATACCGAAAAAGCAGGACACCTGTTACATGATCTCGACCCCTTTCACTCATTAGCACTACCCCATGCTGCCATTGCTGGGGTTTACCTATTCTTATCTGGTTTGATTGCCGGCTACTACGATAACTTGGCAGTTTATAACAACGTAGGCGCACGCATACAACGTCACAAATTATTAAAATACATATTGCCTAGTTCATGGCTTCAGCGTTTAGGCGGCTTTATAGAGGCCAACTTGGGCGCTATCATGGGTAACTTCTTATTTGGGGTGTTCTTAGGTAGTACCGCGACTATCGGCTATATCTTCGGCTTACCAATTGATATTCGTCACATTGCCTTTGCTTCAGCAAACTTGGCACACGGACTATTCAATATATCTGCTGATGACATCAGCTGGAGCCTCATCCTAATTTCTATACTTGGCGTGGCCCTTATTGGTCTGGTCAACTTGATCGTTAGCTTTTCGTTGGCACTGTTTGTCGCCCTACGTTCTAAAGAAGTTCGCTTTTTTGAATGGAGTCGCCTCACAAAACTGGTATTTGGCCATATTATTAGCCATCCGTCTGACTTTTTCTGGCCACGTGATAAGCCAATGAAATATGCGCGTATCGACAGTCAGGGTCACATGATATTTGATGACACTTCCGCACAAAAAAATGGCAAATCTATACCAAGTAATTATGTGGTAAGGCGTCTGTCTGATGTCAGGATACTGCCTGAATCTAAACATGCTGATGCTCAATATTCTCAGACCAATACAGATATCAACTATGAAAAGCAGCCGACAGATGAGCATACGCAGCCGTATAACTCTCCTGAAAAGGTAATGGATTTGGACGATGGTTTAATCGATGACGAACTAAACAGCGTTCCTTATACCGATGATATCCAATACGATAAGGCCACCAAAACGATAAGTGCGATTGATAGCGATGTTGTTAGTGATGAGCCACACTACACTGACTCTGATGACAAGCAAACTGGTGATGCAAAAACACCTCTACCAAAACCTAAAAAACCACCAAAGCTGCCTAGTTAAATAGGTAGTTGCGGTGGCTTTATGCTCGATCGACTGTTGTTACTAAAATTATTTGTCATAACGTCTGTTATCAGAGTATGTTCGATGCGCTATAAAGGTAGCGAAGCATTGGCTATATAATTAGCATTCTTTTGTCTATCATCCTAAATTGTACTAAATTAATTGACCACAGACTTTGATCATAGGAAAGAAAATGTCGTTCTTTTATCCTAAAGATGTAGATTTTATGGAGATGTTTGGATGCGAGAGTCATATAGATAATGATGGTTTGCTAGAATCCACATTCATTGATACACAAAATAAAAAAATGGTTTTTTCTATCAGTGATATTCAGAACTCAATATCTGCTTATATATATCAAGATGAAGCATTAATATTTAAGATATATGAAGAAGGAGCGATGAGGGTCATGATATATGAAAATCAGATCATTATAGAATATCTGAATTATCAGGATTTATACGCTAAAAGACTTACTATTATTGATGTGTATCCAATATTTAAAATTGACCACTCTACTCTGATAGACAAGGATATGAACCAGCTAAACTAAATACTTTAAAGGTATTATCATATTAAGATGTACCTACAGCGAACCAATCAGGTGCTTTCACTGGTTCGGTACCCTAGTGAGGACTTGAATATTAAGCTGTCGGCTAATGGTATCAACGTTTTAACTCGCTAAAACAGTCACAGTGTACTTCGTGGTGTACTTACCATACATATTCTATCTGTGATCGATGCGCTATACAGGCATCAATGTGGTAGGTATATGAGACACCTCGGAATTTTAATACTCTCTAAGATTGTTGGATATCAAACAATCCCAGCGTGGTTCAGCATATGTATCAAAAAAACATTTTTTATTAGGAAAGGCCATGCTGCTTAGTTTTATTGCGCGCCATAGCACATTAATTATGCCAGTTTGTGCAATTATGGGCTTTGTTTTTCCAAACTTATCCAATGCAGTATTGGTATATTTACCCCAAATATTGTTCTTCTTGATGTTTTTTACTTTACTAGGCATTGACCAATATGCACTTTTAAAGCGTATAGCGACAAGCTATGTATGGGTTTTTGCCTTGTTACAAAGCGGGGGCATGAGTCTAGCTTTAATAGTAATTGCTTATGCACTCGGTGTACGTGGCGATTGGCTATTGGCGATTGCAGGTCTTGGTGCCACTGCCCCATTATTCGGTAGTGGTGCGTTGGTCAATGCGGTGGGATTTGATGCACAACTGGCGACGGCAAAAACTATCGCTGCTACGCTCGTTATGCCCTGTACATTATTAGGCGTATTATGGCTATTAGGCGATGAAAGTTCGAATTTAGACGTTGGTCTTTATGTCAAACGCTTGTTAGTTTATATTTTCATGCCAATGGTGCTAGCTGTGGGAGTGCGTCGGTTTGTTCCACCTGCTATTTTGTCACGTTATTATCCCAAAATTGGGCAGTTTAATATTTTACTGCTGATGTTGTTTCCACTGGGACTGATGGCAGGATTTCGTACTACGTTTGACCATAATCCCTGGCAAGCGTTGTTATTACTAGTGCTAAGTTCGGTATTGGCATTGGTGTTTTATTTTACCGCTTATATAATATATCGGCGTTTTGGCTATGAGAATGCTATTGTCGCGGCGCTGGTATGTGGCGGACGCAATGTATTACTTTCTTACACCATAACTGTACCCTTTATGGGTGCGGTGTTTCTACCGTTACTGGGTGCTTTTCAATTACCAATGTTTTGCTTACCCTTACTGGGCAAATATATGGCAAAACGCCATACAACTAGGCCTATGGATTTAAAATCAAGTTTTTGAACAGCCAGACTGTTAATAGATGATTTATCGTTTAAAGGATTTATTTTTTGAGTATACCCCAACGAAACCAGTTATTTCACCCTTTAAGTCTATTAACAGACTACTTAAAACAGACTGGTATAATGGAACTACTTATAACAGACTGTTTATTTAGCCTTATATATTAAGACGCTTATAACCCTCTTTATGGACTCGGGCACTGTGCGCTTGAAGTAAAAACCTTGCCGTCACCCAATCGATAAGCCAATAGATAATTACCCCACACGCAGCCACCATCGAGTGCGCGCGCATGTGGCAAATCAATCTCGCCTTTTAGCGCAGCCCAATGACCGAATAGTATCTTACGAGTGCGCGGTACTTTCCACTCAAACCAAGGCAAAAAATCGGTTGGCATAGCCTCATCTAAGCCTGCTGAAAAGCTAAACTCAAGCGACCCATCCTGCTTACACAAGCGCATACGCGTAAAGTAATTAGCGATCGCCCGCATCTTAGTAAATCCTTCGATACCTGCATGCCATTCATCCGCTTCTTTGCTATATAGATTTGGCAGCAATTGGTCGAGCTGCGCTAAATTACTTTGCAGCTGAGCTTCTAATTGCTGTGCATACCCTGCAGCTGCTTCAATACTCCAGTGCGGTGGAATACCCGCATGTACCAATACAGTATGCTCATCAGGATAAGCCAATATTGGCTGCCTGCGTAACCATTCAAGCAAATCATCACAGTCATCCGCAGCAAAGATAGGTGCGGTTTTGTCTTTATTTTTAAGCTTGGCTGCACCGCGCCAGACTGCTATCAAATTAAGATCATGATTGCCCAATACCGTTGCCGCAGCGCCTTGCTCACACAACGCTTTGACATGACGCAGTGTGTTCAATGAGTCCTCGCCGCGTGCTACCAGATCACCAGCAAACCATAACTTGTCTTGGGTAGGATCAAAATCCAGTGTTTTTAGCAATTGTAGATACGCAGCATAGCAACCTTGTAAGTCACCGATAACATACTGATGGCGAAAACTCATAACACCTCAACGATTTAAACCCGATAGTTAAAGACGGCTCGATAAGAAATAAATACTTAAGTACTAGGGCGTGTCTTCAATTCATCTTACAATGAACGATAGTACACGCCAGATAAAGCATTGACTTAAAATTACGCGCTA
>NZ_JASMRK010000040.1:0-14480 GCF_041431295.1 Psychrobacter sp. Arc9
TTTGAGTTTAAAGTCTAGATTGTAACGCATAAAAATACCCCAAAAGTTGTGTCCAACTTATGGGGTTCAGTTCATTAGTGCGAGGCTTCTTTGATTGTTTTGTGTGACTGCTAACTATATGCGGTCATTAGGCACGGCGTTTGCTTACAATCATTTCATACAAGAACAGTAAAATAATGGCACCGATTACTGAGAAGATAAGACTCATAAAAGTGCCTGCATCGTCTATACCAACTATATTAGCTAATACTCTACCTACTATTGCACCGAGAATACCTAATATAATGGTCATGATCCAACCCATAGCATCGTTGCCCGGCTTAAATGCACGTGCTAATAAACCTGCAACTAAACCTGCGATAATTGCTCCAATCCATCCCATTTTTTTCTCCTAAATTTTTAATATTTATAATGTGTTACAAGTTTTGATAAATCTATTGTAAACACTCCTCGGACGCAAAAGTAAGCATAAAATGTTACTACTGTAGGGGCTATGTGAGGAAAAAGTCCGATTTGCTATTGAGTAAGAGCAATAAGTAAACGAAAGGTTACAAAGGTAGCAGTGGTGCTAACAGCGTTTATCAAAGTGGTACTTGTAAGGCTGAATCCATATAATTAAGATATGTAAATATTAGAATAAAAAACGCAGCCATCTATTAGATGAGCTGCGTTTGTATAGAGAAAAATAAGAAAAGCTATTTCTTGATTCTAGCTAAAAGCGTTAGCCATTATGCAATGCGGTTAATAAACGCTGATGAATCCCTTCAAAACCGCCATTTGACATAACCACAATCGCATCACCTGCTTTTGCATGACCGCTGATATGCTCAATGATAGCATCAATGCTTGATAGCACTTGTTGGTTGCCGATAGCGTCGCTAGTAGCCTTAGCTTGTTCGATGACCTCTTTTAAGCCCCATTCCAAACCAGTAGGCTCGTACCATAATGTGTAGTCAGCAAGTGCCGCTGATTGAGCCAAGCTGTCTTGATGAATACCCATTTTCATGGTGTTACTACGCGGCTCAATGATAGCCCAAATGCGTCTATCAGCCAGCTTCTTTTTGGCACCATCTAATGTGGTCGTAATAGCTGTTGGATGATGGGCAAAATCATCAAAGACTAAGATGTCATTAACGTCGCCAATCAGCTCCATCCGGCGCTTGATACCAGCGAAATCTGATAAGGCAGCACAAGCAGTCTCAACACTGACACCAATGTCATAGGCAGCAGCCACAGCAACTAAAGCGTTATTGACGTTATGGATACCGCTCATTGACCATTTTACGATAGCAGTTGCCTCTTCATTAGCAGCAAAACTGACTTTGAACTTACTACCGTCTTCTTGAATTAGCTCAGCCTGCCAATCGCTACTATCTTTTAGAGCACGCGTATTTTCACTAGTATCATCTAAAGTAGAGTCGATGACGGCAGTACGCCAGATAGGTGTCCAAACCCCTTTTGCTAGCGTATCTTCTAGACTGATGGTCGCGGCTGGCATAATGATTTTGCCAGTGCTTGGAATCATACGCACCATATGGTGAAACTGAGTTTGTATTGCATTGAGATCTGCAAAGATGTCTGCATGATCAAATTCAAGGTTATTCAAAATAGCAGTGCGCGGACGATAGTGAACGAACTTTGAGCGCTTATCAAAAAACGCAGAGTCGTACTCATCTGCTTCAATCACAAAGTAACCAGATTTATCATCATCGCTTTTATCAGCCCCCAAATAGCTGCTATGTGCAAACACTTGCTGTAAGTGCTCGTCAGTCGTATCAACCAATGGCACACCGCCAATCAAAAACCCTGCATCGATACCAGCATAATGTAATATCCACGCAAGCATCGTCGTGGTTGTGGTCTTGCCATGCGTACCTGCAACAGCGATTACGTGGCGTGACTGCAATACTTGCTCAGATAAGAACTGCGGACCTGAGGTATAGCGCAAGCCATTATCTAGCATGTACTCAATCACATCCATGCCGCGCTTCATTGCGTTCCCAACGACCACTAAGTCTGGCGTTGGTTGCAAGTGCTCTACTAGGTAGCCTTCTTCTATAGTTACGCCAGCATTTTCGAGTTGAGTGGACATAGGAGGATAGACATTGGCATCTGAACCCGTAACCGTATGCCCAAGCGCACGTGCTAGCAATGCCAGTGAGCCCATAAAAGTACCACAAATACCAAGGATATGAATATGCATAGACGTTCCGTACGCGCTTGAATGAAAAGAATAGAGAGCGGATAAAATAAAGTGTGAAGTGCCTAGCTGTCATCAGTAAAAATAACCACTTTGATAAACAATGATCAACCTATCAGCTTGGCAAACAAGCAATCATTGTAAAGTAAACCCTGTTCGATGACCAATAAAAAACGCCTAACAAGTAGGCGCTATGTAGCTAATGTAATTTGGTCGTTTTAGTATGTAGAGATACGCCAACCAACAGTCAGCATGATGACGCTTTTATTTGCGAGATAACGTATAGTCATCCTCTAAATTATCGTGCTCATCGATCCGTATCAAATGATTGTCTTGGATATGGTAGGTTTCGATATTTTTCCCTTCATAGACAATGGTGATTTTGTCATTGTCTTGTCGGTAGATGCCCGATTCGAGTAGAGGTGTTTTTGGTTTTTCAGGATTATGATAATAACTTGTTTTTAGTACGGAACCATCAGCGAATAAGTTCAATGTAACGTCGATACTGTCGCAATCTGTACAAGAGACCATACCGCCATAATCGCCCATCAATGTCGCTTGCAGCATACTGCTTTTCGCTTCTAATCGCTCCATAGAGCTGTCTGCATAGGTATCTTTATTTGACTGAGCAGCAGCAATTAATGATTGCCCTTCCACCATTTCGCCTGTCTCATCATCATTCGCTAGCTCAGCACTCTCAATATTGTCATCTTGCAATGATTGTGAAGCCTCCTGCGATTCAGAACCAGTCGACGCAAACGTAGATACCATGTCTTTATCGGTATTGGACGAGGCACTATCACAGCCTACGAGTAGCACACATAGTGACGCTACCAGTAACGAAGGACGCCACCGTTTTACGATAGCAAGCGTGGTAGAGCGAACGGGAGCAAAATATATCATGGTCATACCAAAAACAGTTTTTAACAAGTATTTTTCAAGCTCATCTATACTATCGACAACGTAAAGCCATTGTCAAAGATAAGGATAATAAGGCATGGGCGCGTAGTAATAATATAAATTAAGAACTTGACAGCATTATCTTATATTCAAAATACAGATAGCTTATGAGTAGAAAGCGACAAATATCTAATGCTTATCCGTTTATAAGGTAAGCTGACTAAAGATATCAAAGGCTTGAAAATATCTCTGTGGGCTTTTTGTTGTTGCCCATATATCTAAAAGGCATAAATTGACATTAGCGATACCTGTTGTTAACGCTAATATGGGTTGTAAGGGCGGGTTAATAGTAGACAAAAAAACAGACATTGTATCGAAGATAGCAATGTCTGTTTTAAAAGCAGAACTAGGAAAGAAACATAACGTCTTATTGAGTCATAAGATACTACTTGGAAGATTTTACGATACGCATTAATATCAAGACATGTACGATTAGCAGCACACTAAATAGAATCAACGACTGCTCAGGAATACTTAATCCCATAAGAGTCCAATCAACAGAGGCGCATTCACCAGAACCTGCAAATACTTCTTTGAATACTTGTAGGATAGGGAGGGTATCAAGCCAATAGTTCAGTCCTGGACCACAAGAAGGCACTTGGTCAGCAGGTAAATGTTGCAGCCATACATGGCGTGCTGCTACCGCAGTTGCCCATCCGATACCTACTAGACTACCAAGCCATAATAGTAGTCTTATTACTTTAGATTTAGGATTAAACAACGCTGATATGAGGGCGAATCCGCCCATGACGATTAGACCAACACGCTGAAAAATACAGAGCGGGCAAGGTGAAAGCCCTAGATGACGCTGTAGATAAAACAGCGCAAAACTCATGCCTATGATGGCCATTATCACCAAAAATACTTGCAGGTTACGGTAGGTGGTTAGCTGTCGCATTGTGCGGTTACTCTTATGGGTTTATCTATAATAGATGTGGGGTAGCAATCCAGATTAAGCAGTCAGAATTGCACAGTCAGGACTTAGCAATTAATAACTAGCAACTTAGCGATATTGCTGTAAAAATTCTGCAAAGTCTTCTGTTTCAGACTGCTCAATCTCAGCTTGCTGCAAGATAGATTTTTCTGCCAATACTTCATATTTAGCTTGAGTATTTGGACTAAGTGTCTGCTGTAGTAAAGACTCGCGATGCTGCTGAGCCAACGTAAAGCCAAGCTGCCATAAGCTGCCTAAGCGTTTGCTATCGGAATTTACTTGTGCAGAAATAGTCGACTCAGAGTGTCCTGCTTTGCCTTGCATCAATGCTACAGCCGCGCGGTAATCGTTACCACCGTAGTGAGCATCAAGCAGTGCAGCAAGCGGCTGCATACGTTCTAGATGAGTGAGCATCCAGCTTTCGAGTGACTGCTCTTGGCCATTATTGATAATATGCAAGTCATCACGGCGACCTTCATTGACCACACGCTCAAGATTGATAGCGAGCGTGTCTTCTTCTTCAGGTAGCAAGTCTGGTGAGTCACTGAACAGGCAATACAGCGCCATCACTTCCAAGAAGCAAGCGCTAGAGAGACGAATACCAACGTCACTATATGGGTCAAGATCGATAGCACGGAACTCGACATAGGCGATACCACGACGCTCAAGCGCTTCGGTTGGTGTTTCACCGCTCATTGCGATTTGTTTAGGACGAATAGGGCTGTAGTACTCGTTTTCTATCTGCAAAATATGATTGTTAATTTGGATTGGATTGCCAGCTTCGTCTTCTAAGCCAAGCTTAGCAAAGCTTTCGTGCGGTGTTTGAATGGCACGGCGCAGACCATCGACATACTCTGGCAGATAGTTATAACGGATATCAAGCTGCTCTTGCACACTGTTAGTATAGCCAAGCTTGCCCATACGCAGGCTAGTCGCAGCAGGTTTGTAATAGGTCGAATCATTGAGCAATTCTAAATCGTGCTCACGCCCTGCCAAGAAACAAGGACATACGCTCGGACTGGCACCCAGTAAATATAAAACAAGGCTGGTTAGACGTTTAAAGTTACGAATCAACCCTAGGTATTTTTCGTTTTTGAACTCTGTCAACGTTTGACTTTGTGCGGTCGGTATTTGGGCTTGCCATGTCTCAAACAACGTATCACCAAAAGACAAGTTGTAATGCAGACCAGCAATCGTCTGCATGCGGCGACCATAGCGGATACCAAGGCCACTACGATATAGGGTTTTTAGCTTACCCGTATTAGAGCTACCATAATCAGCCAGTGGGATATCTTCGTCTTTAGAAGACAACATGCAAGGCATCGATAATGGCCACATCAGCTCACCTTCAGGTATGCCCTGATAGACCAATACGTGCAATTGGCGCAGCATATTAAGGGTCTCTTTTGGTGAGGACTTTGGTTCAGTGATGAGCTCAAGCAGACTTTCTGAGTAATCGGTAGTAATAAAAGGATGGGTAAGTTTTGACCCAAGTTTGGCTGGATGCGGGGTCTGTGCCAAGAAACCATCAGGCTTTACGCGTAGGCCCTCTTTTTCAATACCGCGGAGCATACCCGTTAAGTGTTGGCTATCAAACCAATTAGGGATTTCGAAATTAACAAAGCTACTCGCAAAATTACTCATAATAGTCATCTATTGTTATTTATTATGGCGGATCAAAACACGATAAGCGTTTGTCCATAAAATAGGTAAATGTTAGGTCAATAATTCCGTCAGTTTAGCTCAAAGCCGTGGTTAAAACCACGAACAATTACAAATACGATAAGCTTTAGGCAACGCGATTTGTGAGGATTTTGACCCTGTTTTTAATACAAATTCATCTCGAATATAGCGTTATTCTGGCCAGATAGTTTGATAAAAAAGCATCTACCTGAGAGATAGATGCTTTGTTCATTATGCCTACCAGCCATTTGACATGGTGTTCGCACACTATCGCATTATCTTGATAATCATAGCGCGACTGCGTCTATTTAGCTTATATAGAGAATGACGAACCGCAGCCGCAAGTGGTCGTGGCATTTGGATTGGTCACCACAAAGCGTGCCCCTTCCAGTCCTTCAGTATAGTCAACGGTCGAGCCTTGCAAGTATTGATAGCTTAGCGAATCGACGACTAACGTCACATCCCCATTATCAAAATTGGCATCGTCTTCGTTTAGATCGTTGGCAAAGTTAAACCCGTAAGAGAAACCAGAACAACCGCCACCTGTCACATAAACACGTAACATAAGATCGCTATCACCTTCTTCTTCGCGTAGACGGCGTACTTTTTGCGCCGCACTATCAGTTAGGCTTAATACGGTTGGGTCTACTGGCTGGCTTGAGCTTGGACTAAATTGGTTGGCTGATTCGTTCATATCTACCTCAGTTGCTAGGATCAAATGCGGTCGTCGTCCTGTTTGGGTTTGCAATAGGGTACTTGCAAATAAAGATACGCACGGCGTTTGATTTAATTGGGTGCTGTCATTATGGCAAAGCTATTGGTGCATTATAAGCTGCTTGTACAATTTCAAAATAGTATTTGTGCCACCACAATATTTTATTGGCTCTATTGATAGTGGGCACTTATCTTTTAGCAGTATATCATAATGGGGGTGCTGTTACGTTTGTCAAGAGTGATGCAACTACTGAATTTTACTAATGAATAGCAGTGTCCCAATTTTGATATTGTGTTTTTTAAAATAACTGCGTCAATGGGCTAAACCAATAACCAGACTAAAAAATAATAGCGTGTGACTGTATAAAACACTACTTAATAATATTAGGCAGTCTTAAAGCTTATTAGTCATATTACGGTATTTTACGGCCATAACCTTTATAATAGTAACAACCATGTATGAGCTCAAGAGTCGCTTGTACAACATAAGGTGTTTGGCGTAATAAATACTTAGTTTTGAAATAGTTATTTAATTGTTTGCCTATGTGGCAAGCGTTTGAAATAATAGCCGCCAGTTGGCATACCCTATGTGTGTTTCTTATTGCCCTATATCTATATTATTGTTGAGATGAAGAAATTATATGATCGAATTTAAAGACGTTGGTGTTCGCCGTGATGGTCGTGAATTGTTTGCAGGTGCAAGCTTTCAGCTCCATCCAGGTCACAAAGTTGGACTGACGGGCAACAACGGCACAGGCAAATCTACTTTATTTGCGCTATTACTGACGCAGATGGGTACAGGCGATACAGAAGTCACCCTTGATAAAGGTGAAGTCAGTATTCCTGATAGCTGGCATGTGGCGCACATGGCACAGGAAGTTGGTGCTACGACGCAGTCTGCAATCGATTATGTATTGAGCGGTGATGAGCAGTGGTATGAAATTAATGCTGCGCTAAATGATTTGAGCAGCGTGAGTGATGAGCAAATTGGTGTGCTACACCAGCAGTTCGATGAAATCGACGGATATCGTACGCCAACCAAAGCGGCGCAAATTATGGCAGGTCTTGGTTTTAAGACTAGCCAGCATGAACTGCCAGTAGAAGGGTTTTCTGGTGGTTGGCGTATGCGCTTAAACCTTGCCAAAACCTTGATGAGTCGTGCTGATCTGATGTTACTCGATGAGCCAACCAACCATTTGGACTTGGACGCTATCTTATGGCTTGAGACATGGATCAATGCCTATATGGGTCTGGTCATTGTGATTTCTCATGATCAAGCGTTTTTGGACGCGACAGTCGGTCATATCTTGCATGTAGAGCAACAAAAAATCACCCTTTATACTGGTAACTATCAGCAGTTCATTCGTACCCGTCACGAACGTATGGCGCAGCAGCAGCAAGCGTTTGAAAAGCAAGAAGCGACAAAGGCTCACTTGGATGACTTTATTCGTCGTTTCCGTGCTAAAGCCAGTAAAGCTAAGCAAGCACAGAGCCGTATTAAGCAATTAGAGCGCATGGCAGAGCTGTCACCAATGATGGCTGACAACCCGTTCTCGTTCCAATTCTATGAGCCAGCAAACATGAGCTCACCGCTGATTGAGCTGACCAACGCAAATATTGGCTATAGTGAGACACCGCTTCTACACAATGCCAATGTACAGGTAACCCCTGACACCCGTCTTGGCTTACTGGGTATGAACGGCGCTGGTAAATCAACGTTGATTAAAGCATTAGTCGGTGAGCTTGGCGTACTAACAGGGAAGTATCGTGTTTCGGATACCCTAAAGCTCGGCTATTTCAATCAGCATCAAATGGATATCCTAGATGCCAAAGCAACACCTATAGAGATGTTACGTCGGCTAGCAGGTAAAACCTCTGATGCGATGCTGCGTTCATTCTTGGGTAGCTTTGACTTCCGCGGTGAGCGTATTGATACACCAAGCGAGCTATTCTCTGGTGGTGAGCGCGCGCGTTTGACCTTGGCACTGATCGTTTGGCAACGTCCAAACGTCCTTGTACTCGATGAGCCAACCAACCATTTAGACTTGCAAATGCGTCAAGCATTGACTATCGCCTTACAAGGTTTTAAGGGCGCAGTGGTACTGGTCTCGCACGATCGAGAATTGATTGCCAATGTCTGTGATGAGCTGTATCTGGTACATGATGGTATCATCGAAGAGTTCGATGGCGACATTGGTGACTATGGTAAATGGCTAGCAGAGAAGCGCAAGCAAGAGAACGCATCAGATAAGAATACCGGTAAGAAAAAAAGCAAAAAAGAGAGTAAGAAGTTTGTTTCACGTGAAACAGACAGTAGCCAAGTAAATAATAAAACATCTGATAATTCGTCAAAGAGTAAAGCTGCGACGCCTGCACTTAGTAAAGAAGAGCAGCGTAAGCTAGCCGCTGAACAGCGTAAAATGACAGCACCTATCCGCCGCGAGATAGAAGAAACAGAAAAGACATTGGCTAAGATTGATAAGCAGCTTGTAACGCTTGAAGAAAAACTGGCTGATACGGAGCTGTACGAAGAGAGCCGTAAGTCTGACTTGCTTGTATTACTCAATGAGCAAACAGCGCTACAGCAGCAGCATAGTGATAATGAAGAAAAGTTACTACTATCAATGACGACTTTAGAAGAGATGGAAGCTAAGTTCGCATAAAGCGTTCTAGATAGTTAGTTATATAAACAGACATAAAAAAGGGATGGCATAAGCCATCCCTTTTTTATTACATTATTCCTTACGATATTTGCCATCGCCGTACGACAGTATTTCCATCGTAGTCGTACAAAGCTGACAGTTTATTTCACCAGCAGCGGCTTTTGATAAATCAAGGATACGACCTCTAATAAAAGGTCCTCTGTCCGTGATTTTTACAACGACGCTCTGCTTTGTCTTTTGATTGGTTACTTGTACCTTCGTGCCGAACGGTAACGTGCGATGTGCAGCGGTTAAAGAGTTCATGTTGAAGATGCTGCCACTCGCTGTGCGCTTGCCATGAAACTTACTACCGTAGTAACTGGTATTGGCAGCGAAAACTGTGGTGCTAAGTAGTAGCGATAAAGTGACAACCAAAGACTTGATTAAATAAGACATTTAATACCTTTAAGCAATTAATAAAATAGACAGATGCTCTTGCCTACGTTATCTATACTCCCTATGAGTATGAATAATAGGGGATTCTACAAGAGCTAGCTTGTCATATTATTACTGCTGTGTAAAAAACTCATGAGGTCAAATACCTGTTTTTTAAGGAAAAATAGCTATTTTTTAGCAAAAATAATGATGACGTAGATACTAAAATTAGACTTATAAAGAGTGATTCTCATAAAGAAGCCGACAAAATACTGGAAAGCCATTAATACAATATAAATAGGTAATATATAAAGACCAAATCTATCGATATAGCATAATTATCGTTATGAAAGCTCAAGTAGAAATAGATAATATAATGTAAAAAAACCTTGCTATATTCTTACTATTTTGTAGAATGGATAAGGTTAGACATTATTCTAGAGTATCTATCAAATATACTCATGATAAGTTTGATCTTTTATCAAATAATTTATTTTTTATCGTCTTTCGAGGAAGTTTTATGTTGAAAAAAATTGCGTTCGCTTCAGTTGTTGCGGCAATGATTCCATTTAGCGCAGCTAATGCCGATCTTGGTTCTAAATTTAAAACGGCAGAAACTGGTCGCACTATCGAGCAGATTTATAAGCAGTGTGGTATTGGTGGTGCTTTGTTTGGTAATTCTAGCCCTATCTTAGCTATTATCTCTAACGTGACTTGGGATTTAGGTACTACGGCTGCTACTTCTGACTCTATGTCTCCTGAAACTTGCCAAGGTGGTAACGTTAGAGCTGCGGTTTTGATTAAAGAAGCCTTCCCAAGTGTTGAAAAAGATCTAGCTTCAGGCCAAGGTGCTCATTTATCTGCCCTACAAAGTGTTGCTAACTGTGATTCAGCCGCTAGCGTACGCGCACAGTATGGTCAATATACTCAGACTTCTGCCTATCGTACTGCTACGCAAGATCAAAATGCTGAGACGCTATTTAGCATCGTTAAGCAAAGCTGTGCTATCTAAATATTGAAAGTGCTAGGTATTAAGTTTTTAGTTTAATACTCAAACTTTTGATGATTTAATGATAAAAACACGTAAACCTAGTGCTTACGTGTTTTTTATTGCTCATGTATTTATGGTATCTAAATAAAATGCAAAAGATGTTTTTATGGGTGGCCTGTTTGGCTGCAACGACTATTTGCAATGCGGAAGTTGATGAAACGAATGCCTATGCTTCAGATCCAGTAATAGTAGATAACGAAAATAAGTTCTCTTCTAGTAATGATTCGGCTATCGCAGCAGACATGACTTTAAGTGATCGCGAGAACTTGTCAGATATTGAGCCAAGCGTACAACGACTCACTGAATCGCAGATACAAGAGCAAAACCGAAACTCTCAAAAAAATACCGCTATTGATCCCATAAAACTAAAATCATTGGCTAAGCACTCCCAATGGCAACATTTATTGTTTTATAAAAATGGCAAGGCTGAAGTCATCTCACCAGATTTTTATTTAACCAATCCTAAGCCTCGTTCGAAACGTAATTTTGATCCCTATGCAGAGCTTATAGCAACGATAGAGCAAATAAATAATGAGGGCGTAGCTTGTAAGTATCCAGCCAGATATTTATGGCTTAATCATCATCTACCAGAGCTGAACGTCGATCTCAAAAACTGCTCAAAATTACCCGATGCGAATCAAGAAATAAGCTTGATCCTAGTAAGCAGCTATTTAAAAAACCCAGCTTCTTCATTTGGTCATGTACTGGTCAAAACCAACACGCCTATATATAATGCCAATAATACGAACAGTGATGTCAGAGAGCTATCTAGCGAGGACTTACTTAATAACTCATACAACTTCGGCGCTCGTATTCCAGAAAATGAGAACGGTGCAATGTACGCGCTAAAAGGACTATTTGGGTTTTATGATGCTGGGTTTTCAGAGACGGAATTCTTTAAACAAGACGCGGTATATTCCAAGAACGAGCAACGTGATATGTGGGAGTACGTGCTCAATCTAGATACCTTTGAAACACAATTATTGAACTATCATTTGTACGAAGCAAAGTCTGCTCGATTTGACTATTATTTTATCAAACAAAATTGTGGTTATCGCTCAGGAGAGATACTTGAGCTGATAAGCGACATAAAAACGACTGAGCGAGTAGGTCCTTGGTATGCGCCAGACTATGTATTCGATCAGCTATTAGAACACGACAACGGCGCTGATTCCTTAGTGTCTTCAGTACGCTATTTGCCCTCTGAACAAACGCAGCTGCGCGAGAAGTTTGTACAATTATCTAGGCCAATACAAGCCATCATAAACTCTGTCATTCGTACAGAAGACACTGCCCCACTTGCTACTTTAAACGCGGACGATAAGGCAGTTGCGCTTGATTTTCTGATCTTACATCGTACTTATAAAATCACGCAAGACGATACACCGAAGCAGCGAGCTCTCAAAAGCGAATTGCTCAGTCAGCGTTTTGCGCTACCAGCTAGCAATGGTTTGGCTCAGCTGCCTGTACCAAACAAACCCTCTCCAGCATTGAGTAACAAAACCACGCAGACTACCGTCGTTTTATCTGAGGAGAGGGCAGAAGTTGGTTTATCGTTATTTGTAAAAGACCCACTGAACGCTCATACAGATATTGATAAACGTTTTGAAGCCGTAAAAGCGTCACTGGGTTATAGCTTTGATATGCATCAATGGACATTGACGGATTTCGTATTTTTAGACATGCAGCAGATTGAAGATCTTAGACAACCGTTATTAGGCGAACCTAAACTGTCTTGGCAACTAAAAACAGGTGCTCGTACAGATATGTTTACTGGTAATCGACATAGCCCTTACGCACAAGCTGGCGTTGGCGCAGGCGCTAAGTTTGGTAAACATATACTTGGCTATGGTATGGTCAATGCGACGGCCCATGATCAAGATAAACACGCAGATATCGGTATTGAGCTTGGCTTACGTATGAAACGTAATAACCAAAGTGCTGAATTGTCTTACGTAACTTCAAAGCGAGAAGGGCGCGCTGCTATTGATGTTGCCAAATTAACATTACGCCAGCAGCTATCAAAGAATAACGATGCTAGGCTTATAATGACATATTCAGACACTGTGATGGCCGATAATAGCGTAGTGTTAGGTGATTCAGATAAGATAGATGCTGCAGTCGCTTGGCATCACTACTGGTAATATTTATATAACGGTGTTTGTTGTAATTATTGTTATGATGATAAGTGGGCTACAAAAATTGCTATAGCAAAATCTAGTAGCTATCTATACCGTATCGTTTGAAATTGGCAGACTGATACCACTAATATGTTTTTATTTTGGGGGAAATAACATGGCAGAGAAAAACTACTATGACATTTTAGGGGTCAAAAAAGACGCCTCAGACGCTGATATCAAAAAAAAATACCGTAAGCTTGTTCGTCAATACCATCCCGATGTCAGTGATCATCCAGACGCTGATAATAAAATTGCAGAAATAAACAACGCTTACGAAACGATTAGAGACAAAGAAAAGCGCGCCGAATATGACGCTATGCTCAATAATCCGTTCGCAGGTCAAAGTAGATCAAGTGGGTTTGGTGGCAGTGGGCAAACTGGTACGGATCAAGGTGGGTTTCGCTGGGAAGATATCAAAGATCAGTTTGGTGACGGTGAGGCCTTTGGTGATGGTGGTTTTCGCTTCGATGACATTTTTTCAGCATTTGGTCGCGGCGCACGTGGGTCAACTGGTGGACAAACGGGCAGTCGCTCTCAAAGCAGCGGATTCGATCAATTTGGTGGTGGCTTTGGGACGCAAGACAGCAAAGGTCAGGATCAGCATGCCGAGATTACCGTTGATTTGTCTTCAGTATATAGTGGCGACGACTATAGTATTAAGCTAAACGTCCCTGTTCGTCAGCCCAATGGCAATGTCGACTACGACAATAAAACCCTTAAGATAAAAATCCCTAAAGGTATCACTGACGGTAAGCAAATTCGTTTAGCAGGGCAAGGTGCTGCTGGTAGCAGTAATGGAAAAAATGGCGATTTGTTTTTGAAGGTTAAAATTCGTCATGATGCCAATATTCGTATAGAAGGTGCAGATGTTTATCAAACTGTGAATATTGCACCGTGGGAAGCGGCGTTGGGTGAAAAAATCAATGTCAGTACGCCAGCGGGTACGCTTGGTGTGACCATTCCTAAGAACAGCAAGTCCGGTAGTAATTTACGTCTTAAAGGCAAGGGTATCCCTGCCAAGCAAGCAGGCGACTTGTATCTAACTTTAAATATTGTCAATCCTGATGTCAGTAACGATGCGTCGATACAGGCTTATGAGCAGCTAAAACAAGCCTTTGCTGATATCAATATTAGTCGTTAAACAAGATTATGAACAACCGTTACTTATTACTGAAGTAATAAACGAATAGCAGAGATGAATACGATACCGATGAAATAAAGAGAAAACGAGGATAATAGCTATGAACCACTCGACTGAATTTACAGACATCATCATGAGCTTAGATGAACTGGTCTCTGCCTGTGGCCAAGAGCGCCAATGGGTCATCGAATTAATCGAAGAAAACATCATTGAGTATGATGTACCAGAGCATGAAAAATTTACTGGTTATCAGCTGACGACAGTGCGCCGTGCATCGCGATTGAGTCGTGATTTTGAAGCCAGCGTACCAGCAATTGGTTTGATACTTGAGCTGTTAGATGAGGTTGAGCAACTGCGCCAACTTAAACGTCAGATAGAGCAGCAAACACCAGTCATCGAAGTCGATATAGACAATTTAAAGTAATCAAATAATCAAAATAACACATAAAAAAAGGGCCCTTTATGAACTGAACCCCAAATCTTGGACGGTTTACGTTTATTTCAAGGACTGAGTTCTGTACTGTACAGGACTCAGTCCTT
>NZ_JASMRK010000041.1:0-12546 GCF_041431295.1 Psychrobacter sp. Arc9
GCGCGTAATTTTAAGTCAATGCTTTATCTGGCGTGTACTATCGTTCATTGTAAGATGAATTGAAGACACGCCCTAGTTTTTAGTATAACAGAAGCTATAAACGTAATCTGGAAAGGCAGAAGCCGTTGCTAGACTTACAACAAGTG
Source organism: Psychrobacter sp. Arc9 (assembly GCF_041431295.1). Classification (NCBI taxonomy): domain Bacteria; kingdom Pseudomonadati; phylum Pseudomonadota; class Gammaproteobacteria; order Moraxellales; family Moraxellaceae; genus Psychrobacter; species Psychrobacter sp. Arc9. The sequence goes on from NZ_JASMRK010000041.1 coordinate 147, forward strand.
TGAGGTTAACCTGAAGCATCGTCCTTATCTACGAGACCATCCCAGATTCTGTGTAACTGCCATTTAGATTAAATGCTTGCTGATACGGTCATCAAACATAATCATAAAGCGATTAAGAGCAGACGTCCAGTTACGGATCGGCATTGACCACTTTTTGGATGCCTGCTGGGTGGCTAAGTACACCACCTTGAATGCCGCCTGATCAGACGGGAACACCTTACGCTTATTCACCGCCGTTCGAATCACACTGTTTAGCGACTCTATCGCATTGGTGGTATAAATCACTTTTCTGATGTCTTTCGGGTACTCAAAGAACACCGTTAAGCCCTCCCAGTTATTGCGCCAAGACTTGATGACATGCGGGTACTCTTTGCCCCATACTTCATCAAAGTGCTCAAGGTTGGCCTCTGCCATCTCAAGCGTATCAGCACCGTAGATGGCCTTTAAATCAGCTGCTACGGCCTTCTTGTCCGTCCAAGGTACGAACTTCATCGAATAGCGCACCATATGCACGATACACAGCTGAACCTGAGCGTTAGGGTAGACCGTATTAATGGCATCAGGGAAGCCCTTTAAACCATCGACACAGGCAATAAGAATATCTTGAACCCCGCGGTTTTGTAGTTCAGTGAGAACACCAAGCCAGAATTTGGCGCCCTCGTTCTCTGATAGCCACATGCCAAGCAGCTCTTTTTTACCATCAAGAGCAACGCCTAAGGCCAGATAGATAGCTTTGTTGATGATCTGTTTGTCCTGACGAACTTTGACGACAATGCAGTCTAAGTAGACGATAGGATAGACGCTGCTCAGTGGCCGGTTCTGCCAAGCGGTGATGTCATCCAAGATATTGTCAGTGACTCTTGAGACAAGAGAGCTTGAAATGTCGACGTCATAGAGCTCTTTGATGCTCTCTACAATCTCAGTAGTGGTTTGACCTTTGGCGTATGAGCGAGGATCAGCAAGTGTCTGGGAGACACTTGCCCGAAGCGCAAGACGTAAGGCTATGCCTGTAGTGAAATATGATTTTGTCATCAAGACCTGAAATACGGGTTTGATGCTTACTGACAAGTACAGGCTCAAAGCTACTGTCGCGGTCTCTGGGGGTGGAGATCTCAAGCTCGCCTGTGTCGCTACGGACTCTCTTTTTAGTGTGCCCATTGCGCTTATTAGGCCTGTCTGCCTTTTCATGCTTGGGGTAGCCGAGATGCTCTTCCATTTCTGCTTCTAGGGCAGTGTCGATGAAGGACTGCATGAGCTGCTTTTGAAAGTCTTTGATGTCATCGAAGCTTTTCATGCTGCTGGCCATTTGCTCAGCCAGTTTCTTGATGTCAGATTGAGTAGTCATTGCTTATTCTCCGGTTAGTGGATTATAAGCAGTTACATAAAGTTTGGGAAACTCTCATGGAAAATTGCCTTTTGAGTTTGAAGCAATGTACAATGATAAGATTAACCCGTTAGGTCAGGTGGCCTAACTTAAATAAAAAGTCTCCGACAAACCCGGTACGGTTCACTATCTATTGTTATTCTTACCTGAAATTGATGTGAGCTTATAGAGACAAGGTAAATTTGCAAAAGTGCCGGCTATTCAGTGTTCATTGAATGTTTAATTTAATTTATTAAGCTTGACCTTGGAGTGGCTCTAAGCCTTATACTTGGTACAAATTTTTCGGTTGTTATGATGATGCGTTCTACTACATGGATTACAGTCTTGGTTGGATTGTTCATGTTCCAAAGCTTTTGGAATGTGGCGGCGGCCTTTTGTGTCCATGAACAACAGCCTCAATCACAGCAGAGTTATCATTTTGGTCATCACCAAAATACCTTGTGTGCCAGCGATAGTCGTCAACACGATCATAATGGACAGTCAGAAAACATAAAAACATTCAGTAGCGATTTAGAAATCGGTGAAGATCATCAAGATCATCTACCATCGATGATGCATTTGATTGTACAAAATGAAAAAGTAGATGTGTTTCATCCAAGCTCTGAAGTTAAAGTGAATCCACAATTTCATTGGAAAAACAGCTATCAGGCTCCTGACCTGTTTCAACAAAGCCCACCTCCCGAATTTTCCCCGCTCATGGTGGGGTAGCCTAAAACATTCCCACCACTTTTATTATTTAAATAAGTGGGAAAAATCATGTCTTCACAATCAATTATACTCTTGCGTCATAGCTTGGTTGCTTGTATATGTGCAGCGGCTATGCAATATAGCTATGCTGAAAACGTTACCAGCTTTGAATCCGCTTTAGCAAAAGTACAAAGTTACCAGACTCAAGACAAGCCGTGGCAACAAGTTCAGCAAATATCTGAATTGAATATTCAGCAAAGTCGGTTATGGCAGAATCCAAGTATAAGTTTAGAACAGTCTGGCTTTGGCTCAGGTCAAGAACAGGAATTCAATGTTGGCGTTAGTCAACCTCTAGATCTATTTGGTCAGCGTAAGCTGAACCGGGTGATTGCCAATACCTCGAATCAACAAATCCAATTGCAACAGCAATTATGGAAGGCACAAAGCCAACTGATTGTTAAATTTGCATGGTCGCAATTTGCACTTGCTGAGGTTGAGCAGTCTGCTTATTCAGTACAGTTAAAAACAAGTAAAGTCAATCTGGACAGTGCCCAGAAACGCTATCAGGCAGGCAGTATTGCCCTGGTTGATTTTGAGCGTGCCCAAATTGAAGCGCTAGAAATCCAACGACTTTATGAGCAAGCGATGCTGAATAAACAAGCTGCCGGTCGTCAGCTGTCTAATTTGTGGGGGGGAGAAACATCTTCACATCTTCAATTGAATAAAACCGCTATCCCTTGGCCAGAGCAAAGTCTCCAAACTGTGCAACGGTATATTGCTGAAGGGTGGCTAGAAAAATTCTATGCCTTGAACATTCAGCAATCGGATCATCAAATTGAAAATTTAAGAATTCAGGCACGTCCCAATCCGACTTTAAATGTAGGCATGAAACGTAGCAAAACCCCTAATGGAAGCAACGATACGACTTTAGCAATCGGCGTGGCTATTCCACTGAATATTTTCAATCGCCAGCAATATGCGATCCCGATGGTCCAGCAACAGCAAATATTGCTGAACCAACAGCAGCAGCGTGAGCTGAAGCAACAAATACTCGATATTGCCAACAGCAGGCATCAGCTCAAAGGTTTACGTAGCCAGTTCGATGCCACAACAGCACAAGTTACTTTGGCGACCAAAGTTCAGAGCCGTACTTTACTAGGGTTTCAGGCAGGGAAACTGTCCATTACCGACGTTCAGCAAGCAACCACCCAACTGCAGAATCTTCGATTGGGTCAATTACAAACTCTACGTCAAGCTTGGCAAACTGCCCTAGCAGCTGAGGCACTCAGTATTGGCACAAGTTATGAAGAAATTAGCCGTTCGGATGCCTATACACAACTGAATAAAAAGGCAGTCGAAGCATCGCAAAATTTAATCAATGGGGGAGCACGATAAAATGAACGCCAAGCAAAACGGAAAAATATCCAAGTCTCTCATGATTGTAGTTTTGATTCTGATTACGGTCTTGGTCAGTCTGGCTATTTGGTTAAGTTCAAAAAAAACTGAATCTGAGGGGCAGGGTTATGATGAGGGAAATGCCGAATATTCTGATGAAGATAGTTCTGAAGAAGGACATGCTGAAGAAGGCGAAATACAACTGACCAGCCAACAAATGGTTGAACAAGGTTTAAAAGTTGCTGTTGCATCCACAGGATTGGTTGAAAAGCTGACAACCCTGCCAGGTAAATTGGTGGTGAATACCGATCAACAAGCGCATATATCGCCTAAATTTAGTGGTTATGTCGAGCAGATCAATGTGGCTTTAGGACAGAGCGTGCAAAAAGGACAAACGCTGGCTGTACTAACCGTGCCTGAACTGATCGACCAACAGGCAAATCTGCGTATGGCACAGGTGAATCTGGATTTGGCCCGTAAAGATTACCAGCGCGAACAGCAACTCTGGTCACAGGGGGTTTCTGCCAAACAGGATTACCAGCGTGCCGAAAATGCCTACCGTCAAGCGCAGATTACTGTCCAGTCCTCACAAGCACGTTTAAATGCATTAGGTGCAAGTGGCAATAACAATGGGCGTTTTCTGATTAAAGCACCGATCTCTGGGGTGATCAGTCAAAAAGATATTGTGGTCGGTGAAAATGTGCAACTGGCTAATCAGCTCTTTGTCATTGAACAGCTGAAAGATTTATGGCTTGAGTTTAATTTGCCGAATCAATTCTCAGGTCAACTGCAAGCCGGGCAAAAAATTGACTTTAAAGTGAATGATTCAGATCAAAGCTATAAAGCTACTGTACAAAGCTTAACCTCTCAGGCAGATGTACAAACAGGGCGTCTGGTGGTGCGCGCAAAACTCGATGCGCAAGCTACTGAGTTGCGTTCTAATGTGTTAGTGAGAGTGTTGATTCCGGAAGCTACAGCAAAATCAGCCCTTCGGATTCAAAAGTCTGCGCTGCAAAGTATTGAAGGTGAAGACAGTATTTTCATCGTAGATTCAGAACAAAAAGGTCAAGTCCACTTAAAAGCACAGAAAGTGCAATTGGGGCAGGCTTCAAGTGATGGACAATGGCTTGAAGTGATTTCTGGGCTGACTGAAGGGCAGAAGTATATCGCTCAAGGCAGTTTCTTGTTGAAATCTGAATTAGAAAAAGACGAGGCAGGCCATGGACATTAATTCTGATCTACCAAAACCAGAAGGTTTATTCGAACGAATCATTCAGTTTTCCATACAAAATGCGATTTGGGTGTTGCTCTTTGCCTGTACCTGGATTGCGGTCGGGGTGTATAGCTATCAGAAACTCCCGATTGATGCTGTACCCGATATTACCAATACCCAAGTCCAGATTAATACTCAAGCCAAGGGTTTTACTGCGCTTGAAGTCGAACAGCTGATTACCTATCCCATTGAAAATGCCATGGCTGGCATTCCGGATCTGGAGCTTACCCGTTCCATATCCCGTTATGGACTCTCTCAAGTCACCATTATCTTTAAAGATGGGACTGATATTTATTGGGCCCGTCAGCAGATTAACCAACGGACACAGGAGGCGCAATCTGAGTTGCCTGCACAAATCGCACCGACGATGTCCCCCGTTTCTACGGGTCTCGGTGAGATTTATCAATGGGTACTGAAGGCAGATCCGAATGCGAAAAAGCCGGATGGAACTGCATACACGCCGATGGATTTGCGTGAGATTCAGGACTGGATTGTGCGTCCTCAACTGCAACGTGTTAAGGGAGTTGCAGAGGTCAACAGTATTGGTGGTTTTGAAAAAACCTATGTGGTCTCTCCCGATTTAAACCGGATGCAGCAACTGAATATCTCATTAGAACAACTGCAACAGGCTTTAGCGCAAAATAATGAGAACCGAGGTGCAGGTTATATTGAAGACAATGGTCAGCAACTGACGGTACGTGTACCGGGTACATTCAATGGGCTTTCTGATATTGAGAACACCATGCTGGGTAGCCCAAATGGCAGCCCAATTCGGGTTGGTGATATTGCGCAAGTCTCTATTGGGCATGATTTAAGAACCGGTGGGGCAACCTATAACGGCAAAGAAACCGTTTTAGGGATTGTCATGATGGCGATGGGTGGAAATAGCCAGACTGTTTCTAAAGCTGTGGATGCCAAGCTTCAAGATATTCAGAATAGTTTGCCTAAAGGGGTAGTGATTGAAACGGTGTACGACCGTACTATCTTGGTTGAGAAGGCGATTAAAACCGTTCAGAAAAACTTGGTAGAGGGAGCAATCCTGGTCATCATCATTCTGTTCCTGTTTTTAGGGAATATCCGTGCTGCCTTGATTACTGCCTGTGTCATTCCACTCTCTATGCTGTTTACCTTAACCGGGATGGCACAGCAAAATATCAGTGCCAATCTGATGAGTTTAGGTGCACTCGATTTCGGCATCATTGTCGATGGTGCTGTGGTGATTGTCGAAAACTGTATCCGGCGTTTAGCCCATACACAGCAACTGTTAAAACGACCTCTCACACAAAGTGAACGCTTTAAGGAAGTTTTTCTGGCTGCCCGCCAAGCACGTCGTCCTCTTATTTTTGGTCAGCTTATTATTTTGGTGGTGTATTTGCCGATTTTTGCTTTAAGTGGTGTGGAAGCAAAAATGTTCCATCCGATGGCATTGGCAGTGGTACTCGCCCTTGTTGCAGCCATTATTTTATCGATCACCTTTGTGCCTGCTGCTGTGGCATTGTGGGTCAAAGGCGATATTCAAGAAAAAGAAAGTCGTTGGATGTTATGGCTAAAAGCTAAATATCAGCAAACTCTTGATATTTCGTATCAATACAAAGCAGTTGTGCTGACTTTTGCACTGTGTTTATTAGTGATTACGGGATTTATCAGTACCAAACTCGGCAGTGAATTTGCACCACAGCTCAGTGAAGGAGACTTTGCGATACAACAGTTACGTTCACCAAGTACAGGCTTAGAAGAGTCTTTACGTATTCAGGAGAATACTGAAAAACTTCTTTTAAAGAGTTTCCCTGAAATTAAGGCAGTATTTGCCAGAACGGGTACAGCCGAGGTTGCAACAGATGTCATGCCACCCAATATTTCAGATGGCTATATCATGTTAAAGCCTCGTTCAGAATGGCCAAATCCTAAAGAAAGTTTAGATGAATTACGTGGCCGTATGGTGACGTATTTAGCCACGATTCCAGGCAATAATAGTGAATTTTCACAACCGATTGAACTCCGATTTAATGAATTGATCTCAGGTGTGCGTAGTGATGTTGGTGTGAAAATCTTCGGTGATGATATGAATGTCCTCAATACTGAGGCGACTAAAATCTCCAAAATCATTCAGCAAATATCGGGTAGCAGTGCCGTGAAAGTTGAGCAGACCTCAGGTTTGCCATTACTGAATGTCGAGGTAAATAAAACTTTGGCTGCACAATATGGTTTGAGTGTGCGTTCAATTCAAGACCTTGTGGCAACCAGTATTGGTGGACAAAGCGTGGGAGAGATTTTAGAAGGCGATCGTCGTTTTGATTTTGTTATCCGTCTTGGAGAGCAAGACCGTAGTGTCGCATCTGTTTCCCAGTTACCTATTCAGCTTCCAAATGGTGGCAGTATTTTATTGTCGGATGTCGCGCAAGTCTCGACCATTGAAGGAATCAACCAAGTCAGTCGAGAAAATGGTAAACGCCGAGTTGTGGTTACAACGAATGTTGAAGGGCGTGATTTAGGGTCTTTTGTTTCTGATGTACAGACACAGCTCAAAGCATACACTTTGCCAAGTGGTTATTGGATAGAATATGGCGGTCAGTTTGAAAATTTGGCTTCAGCCAAAGCACGGATGCAAATCGTGATTCCACTGGCTTTAATCACTATCTTTATTTTACTGATGGCGGTCTTTCACAATGTCAAAGAAAGTCTATTGGTCTTTACCGGGATACCCTTTGCCTTGACCGGTGGTGTGCTGTTCCTTTGGCTAAGGGATATTCCATTATCGATGTCAGCTGGAATTGGCTTTATTGCCTTATCTGGTGTTGCAGTCCTCAATGGACTGGTAATGCTGACCTTTATTAAGGAATTAAGGGACAAATATCCAGTGCATAAAGCCGTGTGGCAAGGGGCTATTTTGCGCTTAAGACCAGTGTTGATGACAGCTTGTGTGGCTTCACTGGGTTTTGTACCAATGGCGCTGGCAACCGGAACAGGGGCTGAGGTTCAACGGCCACTGGCAACCGTAGTGATTGGCGGGATTATCTCTTCAACATTACTAACTTTGGTGCTGTTACCCGTGCTTTATCGTTGGATAAATGAAAAAAAAGTTTCTTAATCCAATAGATTAGTCGATTTACAGCAGAGATATTGGCTGTTATCCAATATCTCTGCTCATCATAAATAGAATAAGGAAAATATTTTATGTCAGAACATCATGATCATAGCCATGCGGTTGTTACTGAAGAAAATAGTAAGAAGTTAATGGTTGCCTTAGGTTTAACGACTACTTTTTTAATAGTAGAAGTTGTCGCTGCTTTTATTACCCAAAGTTTGGCTTTGTTATCTGATGCAGCTCATATGTTTACTGATGCAGCCGCTTTAGCTATTGCTCTTGCCGCTATCAAAATTGGTAAAAAAGCCGCAGATGATAAAAGAACTTTTGGCTATCAGCGATTTGAAATTTTAGCGGCTCTGTTTAATGCGGTGATGCTTTTTGTGGTAGCAATATATATTGTATATGAAGCTTATCAACGTTTTACGAATCCTGCTGAAATTCAAAGTGTTGGAATGATGATTGTCGCGGTTGGTGGTTTGGTCATAAATTTGATTTCAATGAAAATCCTTTCTGCTAGTGCTGAAGGAAGTCTAAATATAAAAGGTGCATATTTAGAAGTTCTTAGTGATGCTCTAGGATCGATAGGCGTGATTATCGGAGGAATAGTTATTTATTTTACCCAGTGGATGTGGGTTGATACCGTAATCGCTGTGTTAATTGGCTTCTGGGTCTTACCTCGAACTTGGATTTTATTAAAACAAAGTATTAATATTCTGCTTGAAGGAGTTCCTGATGAGATTGATATTGAGTCGTTAAGAAATGATTTATTGAAGCTAGAGGGCGTTGAAGGGATTCATCAGTTGAAAGTCTGGGCTATATCCTCAAGAAATATTCATTTAACTGCTCATTTGGTTGCTCCGAATAGCAATACAGATCAACTCTATCAAAAGGCCTTAGAAGTTCTAAAACATAATCATAATATTACTGAAATTACGTTACAAATAGAAAATACGAAATGTAAGGCACTGTTGCAAATAGAGATTTGAGTCGATGATGTTCCCTTTAAAAAGTACTTAGAGACCGAAAACCCTGTTGATTAGACACACTTCACCCTGAGGCTGACCATAATAAAATGACGATGCTTGTCCTTTACGTAGTGCACGCATGACTTCAATACCTTTAATTGTGGCATAAGCCGTCTTCATAGATTTGAATCCTAATGTGGCCCTGATGATCCGCTTTAACTTACCATGATCACATTCAATGACATTATTTTTATACTTAATCTGCCTGTGCTCAATATCTACTGGACATTTTCCTTCTCGCTTTAATCGTGATAAAGCATGGCCATAGGTCGCTGCTTTATCTGTATTGATGACCCGTGGAATTTGCCATTTTTTCACCGTATTGAAGATCTTTCCTAGAAAACTATAGGCTGATTTACTGTTCCGTCTAGCGGAAAGGTAAAAGTCAATCGTATGACCCCGTTGATCAACTGCACGATACAGGTAAGTCCATCGCCCCTTCACTTTGATATAAGTCTCATCCATATGCCATGAATGTAAATCTGTAGGATTACGCCAATACCAGCGTAAACGTTTTTCTATTTCAGGAGCATAACGTTGAACCCAACGGTAAATAGTCGTGTGATCAACATTCACACCCCGTTCGGCCAGCATTTCCTGCAGTTCACGATAGCTAATGCCATATTTACAATACCAGCGCACAGCCCAAAGAATGATTTCGCCCTGAAAATGCCGACCATGGAAAGGATTCATATGCTGCACCTTTAGCTAAAACAGTCTTCAGCTTACCATTCGTGGTTATTTGCAACAGTGCCCTTACTTCAAAGCCAAAATTTTTCGGGCACCATTCAGTACGAATAAAGAAACCAGTATGCCAATGATTAAGTCTGGATAAGCTGATCCCGTCCACGCCACGAGTACACCGGCAAATATAACGCCCATATTTACGACAACGTCATTCGCCGAGAAAATCCAACTGGCTTTCATATGTGCGCCATCTTCTCGATGACCAGAAATAAGATATAAGCATGTCACGTTAGCTATAAGTGCGAGCAGGCCAATAACAATCATGAGCGTTGATTCTGGCTCGCTTCCAAACATGAATCGTCTAATGACATCAACAATCACGATAACAGCAAGTAATAACTGAATCCAACCTGCGAAATGGGCTGCTTTTATTTGATATTTCGCAGCTTTTCCGACGGCATATAGCGCAATACCATAAACGGCTGCATCGGCAAACATATCTAGAGAATCAGCAATCAATCCTGTAGACGCAGCAATAATACCGCTGATGAATTCTATAAAGAAAAGTAGAGCATTAATACCTAATAACAGTTTAAGTACTTTAGCTTGTCTCACAGGATCAGGTTCATTAGGTATATCGCCTGAAGAAAGCTGTATTTCATCAAGTTTCGCCCCAAAACCCAGTCCTTCGAGTTTGGCCGTAATTTGCTGACTCCCTTCATTATGGAAGACTTTCAGTTTTCGATTGGGAAGATCAAAAGTAAGACCTTTAACTGCTTCAATATCTGCAAGAGCCATACGGACCATTTGCTCTTCAGCAGAGCAATCCATTTTAGGAATGGTATAGGTACTTGTTTGCTTAGCCTGTTGATTGCTTATATAAGTTTCAGTCTTCACAAGCTTTGCACCAAAACCCAAAGCTTCAAGTTTGGTAGTTATATTTTCATCTTTTTGATTATGTAGAACCTTTAAAGACCGGTTAGGTAAATCAAAGATGAGTTTTTGAACACCATCAATTGAAGATAGCGCCATACGAACCATCTGTTCTTCCGCAGAACAATCCATTTTGGGAACTAAGTATTCACTCATGTAGTGCGAATCTTTTAAAACGTTTTCAGTGCTTAAATTTTCTTTGGGATCAGAACCACAACAGGATTGAGCGGTATCTTCACAACTGTTTGAAGTGTTACAGCAAGGAGATGAAGATTTTTCTTCTTCCTCTTCACCACAACAGCTAGGCGTATTATCACAATTCTTTGAATTGCTTGCTTCTGCAATTGATGGATGATTTTCTTGTTGAGATTTCTTATCTTCGTATGGTGTTTCTTTACTACATCCACAGCCACTCATAGTTATACCCATTAAAAAAATTTATAAACTTTGAATATTAGAATCCCTATAGTTACTATAGAGTCAAGAATCTTTGGAAATACTAACTCAATGCATTTAAAAATTGGTGAACTCTCTAAAAAAACCTCATGTTCAGTATTAACAATTAGGTTTTATGAAAAGGAAGGTTTAATTCCGGAACCGGAAAGAACGGAAGGAAATTACCGCCTTTACGATGTAGGCTATGTTGAGCGAATTAAATTTATTTTGAATTGCCGAACTTTAAATATGAGTTTGAATGAAATTCGTCAATTACTTACCTATAAAGACAAACCTGAGAAAAATTGTTCAGATGTGAATGAATTAATTGACTTACATGTCAGTGCTATCAGAGAAAATATAATCAAGCAACAAAAGCTTATTGAACAATTATCTGATTTAAGAGGTACTTGTGATGGTTTATGTACAATTGACCAATGTGGAGTTTTAAAAAATCTAGCTTGATTATCTAGACCTATGCTTTTTTCAAAAAATCGGCACTGTTGCAAATAACCACGAATGGTAAGCTGAAGACTGTTTTAGCTAAAGGTGCAGCATATGAATCCTTTCCATGGTCGGCATTTTCAGGGCGAAATCATTCTTTGGGCTGTGCGCTGGTATTGTAAATATGGCATTAGCTATCGTGAACTGCAGGAAATGCTGGCCGAACGGGGTGTGAATGTTGATCACACGACTATTTACCGTTGGGTTCAAGAGACCATCCCGAATTCTGTGTAACTGCCCTTTAGATTAAATGCCTGCTTATACGGTCATCAAACATAATCATAAAGCGATTTAAAGCAGACGTCCAGTTACGGATTGGCATCGACCACTTTTTGGATGCCTGCTGGGTTGCTAAGTACACCACTTTGAATGCTGCCTGATCAGATGGGAACACCTTACGCTTATTCACCGCTGTCCGAATCACGCTGTTTAGCGACTCTATCGCATTGGTGGTATAGATCACTCTTCTGATGTCTTTAGGATAACCAAAGAACACCGTTAAGCCCTCCCAGTTATTGCGCCAAGACTTGATGACATGCGGGTACTCTTTGCCCCATACTTCATCAAAGTGCTCAAGGTTGGCCTCTGCCATCTCAAGCGTATCAGCACCGTAGATGGCCTTTAAATCAGCTGCTACGGCCTTCTTGTCCGTCCAAGGTACGAACTTCATCGAATAGCGCACCATATGCACGATACACAGCTGAACCTGAGCGTTAGGGTAGACCGTATTAATGGCATCAGGGAAGCCCTTTAAACCATCGACACAGGCAATAAGAATATCTTGAACCCCGCGGTTTTGTAGCTCAGTGAGAACACCAAGCCAGAATTTGGCGCCCTCGTTCTCTGATAGCCACATGCCAAGCAGCTCTTTTTTACCATCAAGAGCAACGCCTAAGGCCAGATAGATAGCTTTGAGCTATGCTGAAGAAACCGTACAACTAAACTTGGTAAACTAAGCACAATTATAGGAGTTTACCATGACCAAGAAA
>NZ_JASMRK010000042.1:0-9473 GCF_041431295.1 Psychrobacter sp. Arc9
TTTTTTAGTCATGGTAAACTCCTTATCGAGTTGTTAGTTTACCAAGTTTTATTCTACGGTTTCTTCAGCATACCTCAGTACAGCCCTAAAGGCTTACTGTTGACTGCTTTGATGCTTATCAGTCTTCTTATAGATATACTGATCGTCTTGTTCGCAGTCTTATTTATTATATTCATAAAGGATTTGCCATCATTAAGCTTAATATCAGCATTAATTATATTAGCGTTCATACCATTCGCTTATATGAATTTTATATGGTTCTTTAAACCCTTACATCACTTAATGACCCACCGTATCAGTAAAGCGCCTTTGTTGTTTGCAAATATAAATACAGACAATGCTGACATTGAAATGTATAAGGGAGCTGACGGCTATAGAATAGCGAGAATAACGGCCTTCACTTCCATTTGTCCAATTTGCACAGCCCCTATTGAACTAGCTGATGGCAAACCTGATCAAAAGCAGCCGTTAGTGGGTCGATGCAGAGAAGCACCTCATGCCCATGTGTATAGCTTTGATAGGATGACTTTGAAAGGATATTTTTCAGGTCATGAAGGTTATTTGAAGTAATGGCAGGCATCAATCAAGTAAATCCAATATTTTCATACTAAATAGTTAAATCAATTCCTTGTAGTCTTTCTTGGTTAAAAGTACAGCCCAAACAGCCGACTGTTTCCATAAAAGTATCTTATGGCAAATGATGTTAGATAGAAGGATTCGGTTTCATTGGCTCCATTGGGGCATAGTCTGTTGATAAGTTACTAAGACAATCAGTTGTTACGAACAGGTTTGTACAATTGAGCCTTGAAACTTTATAATGCTCAATGAAATCAAAAGGTAAAATGTATTGTCCACGCAGATCAACAAAAATCACCTTTTGAGCTAAGTTTGTAGTCTAACTAAGGTTATTGAATGAAACAGTATCTAGATTTATGTCAACGTATAGTTGATGAGGGTGTATGGGTAGAGAATGAACGAACTGGAAAACGTTGCTTAACCGTTATTAATGCTGATTTAGACTACAACGTAGGAGCTAATGAGTTTCCCTTAGTAACTACTCGAAAGAGTTATTGGAAAGCAGCTATCGCAGAGTTGTTGGGATATCTACGTGGTTATGATAGCGCAGATCAGTTTCGAGCTATTGGATGTAATACATGGAACGCCAATGCCAATGAAAATGCAGCTTGGTTAGCTAATCCTTATCGTAAAGGTAAGGATGATATGGGCCGAGTTTATGGTGTACAGGGACGAAGATGGCGTAATTCAGTAGGAGAGGAGTTTGACCAACTTCGTAAGATTTATAATAACTTGCGAAACGGTATTGATGATCGAGGTGAAATTCTAACCTTCTACAATCCAGGTGAGTTTCATATGGGATGTTTACGTCCTTGTATGCATACTCATACATTTTCGTTGTTAGGTGGAAAGCTTTATTTGACTTCATCACAACGTTCATGTGATGTACCATTAGGTCAAAATTTCAATCAGATTCAAGTGTTTACCTTACTAGCTCTCATGGCTCAAATTACGGGCCACGAGGCTGGAAAAGCTTATCATAAGATCGTAAATGCACATATTTATGAAGATCAATTAGAATTAATGCGTGACGTGCAATTAAAACGCGAACCTTATCCGGCACCTAAGCTTCATATTAACCCTGAAATTAAGTCTCTCGAAGATATTGAAACATGGGTAACATTGGATGATTTTAGAGTTGAAGGATACCAGTATCATGAGTCTATTGCCTATCCATTCTCAGTTTGATATAAGCATAAAGTGAAAGTTGAGAAAAGTGATAAATTTCTATTAGGCATAAAGTATCAGTATATGTGATTTATGCTATAGGGTATATGAACCGCCCCGGGATTGTCGGAGACTCAACATTCTGAGAGAATACGACAATGAAAAAACAAACCTACACTCCTGAGATTAAAGAACGCGCCGTTCGCATGCTGATAGAAGCGTTGGGCGACTATCCTTCCACATGGTCAGCGATTCAAGCCATTGCCCCTAAGATTGGCTGTACGCCTGAAACCCTGCGGTCGTGGCATAAAAAACACATCGATCAAACTATTCCTGCATCGGTGCAAGCGCAAAGTGATAAAGAGCGCATCAAGGAGCTTGAACGCGAATGCAGAGAGCTCAAGCAAGCCAATGAGATCATACGTAAGGCTGCCGCTTTTTTCGCCCAGGCGGAGCTCGACCGCTGACTAAAATCATGATTCAATTCATCGACGATCATAAGAATAATTATGGGGTCGAGCTGATCTGTAGAGTATTACCGATTGCCCCATCAACCTATCACCGTGCTAAAGACTTGGAGAGCTACCCTGAAAAACGCTCACTGCGCAGTCAACATGACGACTTTTACATCAGCGAGATTAAACGTATCTGGCAGGACAGCAAATGCCGTTACGGTGCGCGTAAAGTATGGCAGCAGATGAAAGCTGACGGGTTAAAGGTTGCTCGTTGTACCATAGAGCGTTTAATGAGACAGCATGGCCTACAAGGTGTCTGGCGCGGTAAGGGTAAAATAACAACTCACAGCCGTGATGATCAAAAGCGTGCTGATGACTTGGTTAATCGTAACTTTAGCGCTCATCGCCCTAACCAGCTCTGGGTGGCAGACTTTACTTATATCAAGACGATAAGCGGCTGGGTGTATACCGCTTTTATTATTGATGTGTTTGCTCGCGCTATTGTGGGCTGGAAAGTATCTAATCGTATGAACACAGATATGGTGATGGCGGCGTTAAATCAAGCAATAGCAGATAGAAACTATCCCAAAGATGTGATTCATCACAGTGATCGAGGGGTTCAGTATTTATCCATTCGCTATACTGATAAAATGGCTGACTGCGGTGTGATTGCCTCTGTTGGCACTACAGGTGATTCATACGATAATGCACTGGCTGAGACGGTCAACGGGCTTTATAAGTCTGAGGTGATTCATTATTTAAAACAGAACTGGACTGGTGTGAACGATGTTGAACTAGCAACCCTTGAATGGGTGGATTGGTTTAACAAAACACGATTGCATAGCACGATTGGATATGTGTCGCCCTTTGAGTTTGAAAAGCGGTATTATGATAATTTAATCCTGTCAGGCATTGCTGCCTGACTAAAGTAAATCAGCCTCCGATAAAGTCGGGGCGGTTCAATATGCTTATTAGCTAAGCTCTCGCTAGCTTTTAAGCAAGAGGAAATTAAGATTATGCTCTTTATAGAATAGATAATTTTTGACAGACTAGTGCATAAGCTGTTTCGATCTTGTATCTTCTAAAACTAACATTTTTCTCAATTTCTCAATTTCTTGTCTGGCTTCTGATAGGGATCTCTTATCTGTGTCAGATAGTGTTTTATAATAATCTCTTGATTCTCTCATCTTTTGTAACCGTTTATCTGAGTGCTCAGCGACCCTTTTTGTATCTTGATATTCATTAAACCAGTAGATAACCTCACTTTGTGCTCGACTTAGCTTTGCTTCTAGCGCATTTTTTGCATCGTTAGTGCTTAAACGTACTTGTTCTTCAAGCGATTTCTCTTTAGTTTTTCGGGCTTCTCTAATCTGTTTTAGTTTTTGGCCAGGCCAAACTCGGTTTGAGATGGTGTTCCGATGAATACCAGTCATTTCTGAAAGTTGTGCTACAGTGACTTTCAACCTCTTATTGCCTTTAATGTCCGATAATGCTTTTTCCAATAGTAATGTATTTGCGTCATAGTCGTCTCTATTTTTCTGGTCATAAGCTTCATTACTCATAGTTCGACTTCCTCACCAAGACTTTCCAGTACCACTTTAGCTTCGTTCATTGCCGCTAAAATTTGATCACGATTTTGCGAGTATTCTGGTTTATTTAGATTGACCTTATTTAATGTGTAAACTTCACGCCATTTAGGAGCATGTTTAATAGTTACAACGGCTTGTTTACACCGAGCTGGGTTACAGCGTAGTGAACCAATACATGGCAAACTTGAATCATACTCTTCCTGTCTATTACCATAGCAAAGCCCCTGTCCCATGTAGACAACGGCAACTCCTTGATCTACCATTGCTTCATACACTTCATCTTCCGTATAGCCTTCAGCCATATATCCATTAAATGTCTTAATTAGACCTTTTTTATGCTCATACGCTTTACCGCCATAATACGTGCCATTTGGATTATGGGCTGTTTTAATAGCCTCTAATTCAGCTGCTCGACGCAGTGATTTCTTATCACCTTTTCGGTTCCCATCTTTTGATAGCATTTCACCTATATCACCATACCCTAGCGTTACTAATGAAGTAGAGCCAGTAGAGGTGTAATTAGAGACACTATCCACAAAATGTTTTAATTGAAAAGATATCAGAGGTAGACCAACTTCAGCCCTGAATAGTTGATATGTTAGGGTGTGTCTTAACATATATGGATTAAATTTTATTTCATTAGCAACGTTTTTGCCTAATAGTTGACTAATAAAATTATTCATTTGATGTGCAATACCCGTACTATCCATTGACTGTGGGGAGCTACCAGGTTTAACAGTATCTACATTAGAAACTAAATAAGGTGAAACTTTAATTTTTGAAATATACGAGGCTGCTAATATTGCATCTTTAACAATTGGTATAGCTACCCACTTATCGTCGAATAAACCCGTACTAACTTCATCTTTATGTTTTTTGACAGTACTTTCAATAAGCCAAACACCATCACTTTGAACTAAGCACGAACAATTCTGAACTCTTACTTCTGATAATTCAGATGGTCTCATACCTGTATACTGACCTACTAAATATGTGCATGCGTACGTTACGAGGTTGAAGTATTCTCTAAGATTATCTAACTTATAACCACGTTTTTTCAATGCTTTACGTAAAGTCAGTCCGCCCATAACATTAGAATCTTTGTTGAGCATCCAATTATAGGATTCCACCATATTTGTAACGAAACTCGTAGAATAGCCTTTAGTTCCTAGCCTAATAGCAATATAAGCATTTAAGATTTCGTGGGTTACTCTTTCTTGGTTTGCCCATGATAGATGGTTGCTTGTATCAAATCTTTCTAACGAGTTAGAGTCAGATATTTTTGCTGAAGCCCCTATAGCACTTAAAAAGTCAACTATGATAAAGGAAGCCATTTTCGATAAAGACTCAAAGACCAAGTCTGGTAACACTTGATCTTTCTTTTCTTTATCAATATTAGCTCTTTTCTTCCATTTCAGGCTATTTAACTCTACATAAGCAATAGGCTTTTCAAATACATACTTAACAGAAGCTGGACTGCGCAGGTATGTGAAAAACTTATCTAGCGCTACATCTTTTACACGATCATAGTTTTCAGCAGCTCTGGAATACAGTTCGGGTGTTATGTCGGAGAATGTCTGGATTTTTTCTTGAACAAACTCATAACCTAGCTCATGAGATGCTTGTTTGAATAGTTCATTGATAAATGTTAAACCACTTTCAAAAGTTGCAATCAAGGAGTTGGCTTTTAATGTTTTTTTTGATCGGCTTTTACCCTCGTTTTTCTGCAGCTTGAAGATGGAACTATTGAGCAAAGCCAACTCGAATATAATTTTCATTTCTATCAAAACAAATGCCGGAATCGCTGTATATTTCGAAAAATTGATTCGTAGCTTTGCACCTTGAACATTTCTTGCAGCATTAGGATAATCTTTATTAAAGTTCCAAACGCTATCAGAAAACTTTGATAGTGTTGATATGGGTTTGTCCATAAGAGACGTCATATACTCTATATCAAATGTGTGCTTATGCTGAAGGCACTCATTTCTCTGATCCGTAATAGGATTTAAGGCTTCTAAAACATAGAAACGATGTTTTGCAAAAGCTGTCAACACGTCTAATTTTTTTTCATAGTCCATCAAATTACTCCATCAACTAGTGTAGTGGTTTCAATGTACTCTGCTAAACGCTGTCCATTCTTTAGATCCTCTAAGGAAAAGTCAGACAATGCTGGATCTGTAATGCCTTTTATTAGTTCCATATTCTCCGAAATGACATGTCCGTAGGGGGTGTCCATAACCCGAGTGTGCTCTGTCAAAAGCGTATAGTCACGCTTCATTGCAAAGATTTCAGGGAGGTTTTTAGCCGTAATAATGACATTGTCACAACCTAAACACTTATTATATTGTGAGCATGGAGTACCAGGAATATAGGATGAAAGGTTTTTTACAAAATCTGGAGGATCAAAAATATTCCTGCATTCTGCTAAAGGGGTATGGAAGGTTATTGCTAATTCGTTGGTATCTCTAGTTTGTAATTCTTGTGGTACTTCTTGAGTTTGTGTATTCAAAGTAGATTGATGTATTTCTTTTAGCTTATCGTTTATCTTTACTCTACTTATCGTATTGAAGTCAAAAGATTCGAGGTAACCAATAGTCGTTTGAATTGAGGAGTGCCCTAACATGAGCTGAATTTCGCGTAAAGTCACTCCACTGTCTAACATCTCACTAACAAAGGTTGGTCTAAATCTGCTTATTGTAAGAGTTAACGGCTCTCCTGCGTCGTCCTTCAAATTATATTTATCAACAAACTTAGATAGGCTATTATTTAAGGCTTTACTATTTTTTCCTTTATTTCCTAGTAGGGGAGATACTCTTCCATGACTTCTACGACCGTTTGATTTGTAAATAAACAACCTATCGCTGCATGTATCATTCTCTATGTCTTTTCGAATACCGCCAGTTAACTGCTTTAGTTCTTCGAAAATAAATTTTATCGACTTAGCTTGAGACGATGTGAGCCATGTCAGTTCTGTATTGAAAAGGTCGAGATGATACTCCTTATAGCCATCAGAGCGCTCTTTCCAATATCTAAGACAAGGTCGCGATGTTGCTGGATGAGATTCTAGATAATCGTTTACGTTGAGAGAAAGTAAAGAATCTGTATTTAAGCCTGTAATTTGAGCAAGCCTTAAGAGGTAGGGCGTTAGTATGTCCATATTTATCATTGGAGTAACACCCCATTCGTCATATATCTCGCTCAGTCCTTTGTCTGAACTGGCAGTAATGTTCAAGAAAGATTTCTCGATAGGGGATTCTGCTGTATGGTAATGAACTGGCTTACACATCAAGGGGTTTTCAAACAGCCATCTCGCATTATCTAATGTAGAAAGGCCTCTTATTATACGACCTTTCTCATTCAAAGGATTTTTCCCTATACCAGTTTTTGATGGTGTGTCAAAAAGTATGCTGATTAAAATTTGAACAATTTTTGAAGCCTTGAAAGCCCTATAGAATCAGAGAACTTAGCATAGATTTCGTATTGACTTTTATCGCCAGCATACTTTTTAGAACACCACCCAGTTTTTTTATAAGGTATGAGAGCTGCTCTAGATTGACACAATCCTTTTTCGATAGCATCTAATACCTGAATTCGCTCGTTCATTGTAAATGGCTTTTTAACATCTGTTTCTCTACTTACAGTAAAGCCATTTATATCGAAAAAGCTATACTCCATGTCACGTACTTGGGTCAGCCTATACAGTGTTCTGCGTACTGAACTCAAAAGTGTATTTGCATGATAACTTGATATTTCTTTACTTATTATTTTTCTCTCTAAATATTTTCGATATCTAGATAGGAGATGCTCATCAAAAACTGTGACAATTTTTAAAGGTAAATTACCATATAGTTCAGATAAGAAATCCATAAAGGAATTACTCGCAATTCTATAGTTACTCTTGCCTGATTCTGAAGAGACAATTGTACTAGTAGAGGCAAACAGTTGCTCAACCTGAATGAAAGGTTGTAACTCCGAAGGGTTGATAAAGTCACTTTTAATATTTAAGGCTCTTTGTGCCAGTATATCAAAACGTGCTTTTTGACTTTCTTTACTTTTTCCATATATCAGTTCAGTCATCACTCTATAATCGTTATTAATTATTCCAAGCTCTTGAAGGTCATCATGTATATATTCCCAAGCATCTTTAATAGTATTAAGGTCTAAGAGAGATTGATTTTTGGGAAAATTGTCTGATAATATTCTCCAAGTTGAAATTTTGTTCTCTAAAATAGGTAATCTATTTTTTTCTTCTTTTGATAAATTTCTATACCAATTAAGCAACTGCCTTCTAACTTCGAGTTCATCAGCTTCATAGCTTTCATTTGGTATTATTAGAATTCTTTTTTTAAGCATCTCTTCAATTAAAGGGTTTGTAAACTCTCTATATTTTTGTGCAATAGTATATGGGACACCTACAGCGCTCTGAATATGCTTGGTATCCACACCGAAACCTAAAGCACTATCAGACTGACTGATTGGCACTTCCCATAGCGCTTCTGTATTCTCAACTGTTTTGGACACCCATTCTACAACAGCTTTTTTAGCATCCTTTTTAAGTAACTTTTTTTCTTTATTGCTCTTGAAGTCTTCATTGGTAACTTCCGATTTAGAACGATTTTTATGACTCTCATCAATGGCTATTCCATCTTTTTTCATTTGATGTCCTTAATGCCAATTTTCAATTGTGTCTGCTCAGATAAGCGCCTCATCTTCTCAGCTCTAGTTAGTAAGTCCCCATTCTCATCACAAATAGTATTATAAATTTCCTGAGGAATACTGGTATACATTTGGGTAGTACTGAGGTGGTTATGACCTAAGTTTTTTTGTACGATAACGAGCCGATCTAGGTAGTCGGATCCTAGGTCATTTGATTGCAATATTGCATAGGCATTACCATGCCGTAGCTTGTGAGGAGAGATTATTCTATCGAGGCGACCTTTCTTTATTGCACGTTTGCTGAGCCGCTCAAGTAATTCGTTTATCGCTTTACGTGTATAAGGAGTACCTTTAGCATTAAAAAATGCTGGGGTTTGATCTGGATTTACATATTTGCGAGCATGTTTTTTGTAGAGCGGAGACGCATGATATTTCTGTATACGTTTAATGGTTGCCGAACTAACTAACGTCCACCGTGGTTTGATTTGATTTCCACGCCCCTTGCTACCTTTAATGGCTAAAGGTACGTAGTCTGCATGAATAGGTTGATCGGACTCTACTGAAATGAACTTTTCAGAGTTAAAGTTGACAGTATCTCTAAAATCTTTAAGAGTAACCCTGATCAACTCCGAACGCCTCACGCCAGAGTCATATAAAAACTGAAGTATTACTCGTTCTCGTTCTAATCGAGTAGATTGAATCAATATGAAAAGATCATCAAGAGTGCATGAAGTAATTGGTGTACGTTTTGGTAGTTTTGAAAAGTATCCATTACTATATGGATTGTCCTCTCTAAGTGGCTGACGGTCTTCTGTGCGACTGCAGAGGAAATGAATAAAAGCGTATATTGCTCCATCACGATTTCTAATAGTAGCTGAACTTCTATGTTCTTCAACACTTAGAAAAGTACAGTATTCCTGAATTACATACCCTGGGACTGTAATGAAGACCTCTGACCCATGCTGTCAAATCCGTAGAACTAAACTTGGGAGATTTTAATTACGCAGCCTGACGATAGTAGTCAAACCAC
>NZ_JASMRK010000043.1:0-6498 GCF_041431295.1 Psychrobacter sp. Arc9
TACTTCCAGCTCGTCTTGATGAGGTGCGTATTATAGACGGTTTAACTTTTGTGTCAACCCGTTTTATTAATGTTTTTAATCTTATTTTAGTAGATGAATAAATCTGTATTTTTTTCAATGGGTTATGATTTAATCAATTTTAATAGGTGTAGAAACTGATTATAAATGTGCTATTTACTGTACTTTCTAACATTAAAAACGCTTATCTTTGTTAGATAAATACCTTCTACTATCTTTGAGCTTTACCTTCGATTAGTGCAACCATTTCTCTATTTGAACTTTATAACTTACCCATCTTTTCAAAAAATGCTTTATACGCCGCTACTTTCTTATCCAACGATAGTGGATAAGCACGTGAAGTCGACGGTAACCTATATAAGGTTAGGTTATTCACATCAGCTTTCTGGTTATCTGTACTCTGCCATTGATAAGGGTAATCCATACTTTGATTGGTTTTTGGATGCTTTGATTTGGCAATTGGCTCGTCTAATAACCCAAGCAGTATTTCGGTCGCCTTACCTCCTGTCGTAAACAATGACGCTACCTTTGGCACTTGCGGCAAGATAACATCTAAATCAACAGGTGTGACTACTGTTAGATTTTTATCCGAAGCATTACCCGTCTCACGGATGGCCTGCTTTACTGTCGGACAAGAAGCAATACCACGTTCAAACATAAAATCTCGAATGCGCTCAGGGTCAAAGCGCTTCTCATCGCCTACTCTAAAGTAGTCAGCATCATCAAAAAATACTCGGCCATATATCCGCCACATATCATTATAAAAATTGGGATAATGAAAGCTCATTGCCCATTTATCAGCAGTTGGTGGAAAAGTACCCATCATCATGACCGTGGCATTGGGCGGTAAGACAGGCTCAAAGGGGTGATTTTCAAGCTCTGTGGCTTTGTCATCAGACAGTTTAGATTCAGTATCAGCAGTTTTTTGGGTGCTTGGTGTTTTTATAGTCATGATATTCTTCATCAGAAAAGCGGTTTTTTTGGTATCATAGCAAGTCTAAACACTACCTCACTTATAATCACGTTATATAGTCAAACTTAGTCGGTTCAATCAGTTGACTTAAATAGCGCGATATCATTTTACTTAGCCTGAATTGCTTAGGCTTTGATGGCAGCTGTGAACGCAAATATTGTCATTGCGATAAATGAGCACTGTCGTAAAGTAGTTTATTAGCTTGATTGTGAAGGGTTTAACTTTACTATTTATAAGCTAAAGATATGGTTAAAGTGCGGTAAGTGTTTGTATCTTTTATACTAATAGCAACCGCAGTAACTGCGCAAGCATCAGACAAGAAACCAAGAGAGTACTTATGAGTGACTTAAACAGCGATTTAAAAATTACGGTAATCGATCATCCACTAGTCCGTCATAAACTCAGCCTCATGCGCGAAAAAGACTGTAGTACTTATAAATTTCGTACATTGACCAAAGAGCTTGCACGCTTGATGGCTTATGAAGCAAGCCGTGATTTTGAAATCGAAACTTTCCCAATGGAAGGCTGGTGTGGCGAAATCACTGGTGAGCAAATCATCGGTAAGACGGCGACGATCGTACCGATTTTACGCGCAGGTATCGGCATGCTTGATGGGGTGCTCGACTTGATCCCTACTGCTAAGATTTCTGTAGTCGGTCTACAACGTGATGAAGAAACGTTGCAGCCAGTCCCTTTCTTTGAAAAATTTGTGAGCCACATGGACAAGCGTCCTGCGCTAATTATTGATCCAATGCTAGCTACGGGCGGCTCAATGGTTGCGACCATCGAGATGCTCAAGAAAAATGGCTGTACGAATATTAAAGCATTGGTATTGGTGGCTGCACCTGAAGGCGTACGCTTGGTAAATGAAGCGCATCCTGACGTGACTATCTACACTGCCGCATTAGACAGCCATTTAGATGAGCACGGTTACATCATCCCAGGTCTAGGTGATGCTGGTGATAAGATTTTTGGTAAGCAGTTATCGAATAGATAAGTCGCATTAGGGTAAATAAAGCCGTCATCAAAATTATGGCAACAGCAGACAGCATCAATAATAAGGACAGATAATGAACGTATTGATTACAGGAGCGAGCGCGGGTTTTGGTAAAGCGTTGGCAGAGCGTTTGGTTGCTAACGGCCATCGAGTGATTGGTTGCGCCAGACGCCTTGATAAATTGAATGCTTTGGCAGAAACTTTAGGTGAGGCTTTTTTACCCGTGGTTATGGATGTGAGCGATACAGCGTCTATCCCTCACATCATTGCTGACTTGCCTGATGACTTTAAACAAATCGATGTCTTGGTCAATAATGCAGGATTGGCACTGGGTACAGAGCCTGCTCACAAAGCCAGTCTTGATGACTGGATGCGTATGACTGATACCAATATTAAAGGCTTGATGGCGCTGACTCATGCGGTCTTGCCAGCGATGGTTGAGCGTGACAGTGGCTATGTCATCAATGTCGGTTCGATTGCTGGTAGCTGGCCTTACTTTGGTGGTAACGTTTACGGCGCAACTAAAGCGTTTGTAAAACAGTTCAGCTTAAACTTGCGAGCAGATCTGATTGGTACCCAAGTGCGTGTGACCAATCTTGAACCTGGCAACGTTGCTGGCACTGAGTTTTCAAACGTGCGCTATCATGGTGACGATGACAAAGCTGCCAAGGTGTATGATGGCTTTAAAACTATGACAGGTGAAGATATCGGTGATATTTTGTTATGGCTAATTGAGTCACCTGCTCATATTAACGTCAACCGTCTAGAAGTAATGCCAGTCGCCCAGACTTATAATGGACTGACGATTGCCAAGCAAGATTAGTATTAACTGCTCGACTAGTTTTAGTGTCAATGTTGATTATCGATATATTACTTATCAACACCGAACCTGTTAGCGCATCTCATAAGATCGAAGCAATATAGAGTCATCTATATTGCTTTTTTTTATGTCTTCAATAGCTTGCTCATTGACCAAACGCAAATCCTGAAAGTCCAAAATCAACACTTCGTTACGCAGACGTTCGCTAGTGCGCTTATTATGACGTATCGCAAACCCTAATACTTGCTTACCAGTGATAGTTATCTGATTAATAATTAACCTTGAAGTATTCACGGTCAGCTTTTGTGCCAGATTTTGAGCATTTATTATTGCCGTTGCTGGATTCACCGTAGTGGTTAACGTCTTTGTCTGTCGTACACTTTTGGGCATATCTCCTGCAAAAAACAATATCTGACCTAATGGTAAATATTGCGTATGCCGTACTAATTCTTGTCGGAACAATGCAGGCATATCTGTGTTAAAACTGTCTTCTGTCTGCTGATAAAATGCGGTGAAGTTACGATGAAGATAACGCCCGAACACCGTAGTATTAATCCATTCTTGATAAACATCATCTGCTAATAACTGCTTGGTAAAAGCACTGGCATCAATTGTGACATCCCTACTCAAAGTAGCAGGCAACATCGATAGCAAAAGCGCTTGCGGACTGGCAAATGTCTGCTGCTGCCATACTTGTGGATATAGGCTACTATCGAGTAATGGTAATGTTGATCTACTCATGCACTTGTATCCTCAACGATAATTTTCAGCCCCTACATAGTATTGGTATAGTCTCACTGTTAACTTTTACCCTTAGCCAAATTCTATGCTATGGTCAGATGCCTGCTTTAATATAGCAGTCTTTTATTCGCGGTATAGCTATTTTGTAGCGGTGTACTCTACCGCAATACTTTCTTAGCTAAATTGACCAAGGCAGCTTGAAAAATCAAAGTGATATCACTCTATGAAAAAAGACCTCATACCCTTTCCTACTCCCTACCAGCTAAAGACTATTACTGTCCAAACAGCTGATGGAACGCTGCTGCCCGTCTCTGTCATTGGCAAAGGTAAACCTGTCCTATTAATGCACGCCTTTGGTATGGATGCGAGGCAATTTTTGCCATTTATTTTACCGCTCATTCAGCACTACTGCTTTTACTTGCCGCATTTTAGAGGGTTTGGTTTGGCCAATAACTTAACGTTGCCAACGTTTGATTTTATTGAGCAATATGCACAGGATACCCAAGATGTATTTGAATACGTGAGTAAAGAGACTGGCTTTGAGGCTTTCCCTGTTGCCGCGATATCGATGGGAGCATTGGTCATGTGGGCGTATTTTCAGCGCTTTGGTACTCAGCGCGTCAGTCACTATCTGAACATTGATCAAGCACCGATTATTCATAATCAGCCAGACTGGCAAGGTGGCGGTGTATTCGGCACACGACAAACCGAATTGTTTGCGCAATTTACACAGTTAATTACCGACACTGCTCCTTATTTACAAGCCGAGCAAATGGTTGACTTCCGTCACCTGCCCTATCGATTAAAAGTGAATTTGTTAGACATGGAACGCTCTTTTTCTCTACTCTCTGTCAGTAGTAAACCTTCGCAATTATTGGTAAAAGCCCTCAGTTATCGGGCACCACACAAAATCTCACTAATGCAGCACGCGACATGGCAACACAAACTGCGCTGCCTATCTGCGTATGTTGCACTGCCCTACGATTACCGCGAGGTTTTGCCAACAGTCAATATTCCGACTACCTTACTGATTGGTGCGCGCTCGCAGTTATATAATGCAGAGTGGCAACAGCGTTTGACGACTCTGCTGCCCAATGCGCACAGTATTATTTTGCCAACATCAGGCCATGCCGTGCCGATGGATGCACCAGTTAGTTTTTATCAAGTCTTGAAAGAGTTTCTGAACGCTTAATTATGGGTTTTTAATAATGTACAAAAAAAACGACCTCAACGGGTCGTTGTTTTGTGCGCTAAATTCAATCTAAATTATTGGCTAAGTATTAATCATTTAATGGTTTAATCAATTCAAATCGTGGAATTTCCTTACCATCAACCGTAACTGTTTCAGCGAACATAGCAAGCGGACGAACCCACACGCCATACTCACCATATAAGCAACGATACACCACTAGCGATTCCTCAGTTTCTGAATGCTGCGCCGTATGCAATACTTGATACAAGCTGCCTTTATAGTGGCGGTAAATGCCTTGGGGAACGGTTTGGTTCATATAAAATCTCTATTAATCAAAAAGACTATTTACTTCTTTAAAGACATTTTCAAAATTCTGAAGCGTTACTTCACTAAAAGTACACTCATCAGTACTGATTTTTGCTATCTCATTAGCAGGTCTGAAATGATTGAATCTATTCTTTTCAATTACTTTGTTAATTTGAAGAATAATTCTATCAATATTAGAGTTAAGGTCGGAAACCTCTATGTTGTCGTATTCGTTGAATGCTGAATTAAATAAATTTAGATAGTCTTTCTTTTCAAATAAATCTTCTAAGTCAGCTTTATCATAAGTGTCTATAAAATCATGGAAAAACCTTACTTTGCTCTGATGTATAATTTTTTCCGATATTAGATTTTCCATCTTAACTCTTGCTTTAACATCATTGTATGAATCTAGAAGACACGCTATTTCTAGCTGAGAACCACGCAATAGAGATATAAAAGTTGCTACTTTTTCTAAACCACCAGTCGGTACAATAGTTATATCATCCCTAATACCTTGACGCCCAAGGGATTCCAATAGCCCAGATAAAGCTGTTAGTATAATTAAGTCAGATACGCCCTCAACGAGCAGGTTTTTCTTACTTACAAATAGATTTTGAGCGATATCATAGCCTAATGCAGCTTGCAGAGGAAACAACGTATTTGGATCTTTTTCTTGAATACTATTTGAAATGACTGATGTTTTGTCCTCTTCAAATACAGTTCTTACTCGCTCTAAGCTATTTGAAGGAATCATAAAGGGTGAATGAGTCGTATAGATTATTTGATAATCTTCCGATAGATCTTCTAGAAACCTCAGTAAATCAGCTTGTGCTGAAGCATGTAAATTCAAACCTGGCTCATCTAGTAATAACACATATTGAGAATCAGCATCTTCCTGTATCTTTTTAAACCAAACTAGAAAAGAGAAAAACCAGTTAAAGCCTTTACTTCTATTTTTTAAAGGTAAAGACACACCTTTGTTCTTTACACGAATATCTAATACATGCTCAACAACTCTATTCTGATTATCTTTCACAGAGTCAATTTGAAAAGTAATACCAAGGTTCTTGTTAGTTTGCCAATACTTAAAAAGCTCTTCAGAAATAATAGCTTCAGTTGCTTCGAGCTCTGCAATAAAATCTTCAAAGTCATTTGACTGTATCAACTCAGATGTATCTATCTCTGCTAGATCAAACAAAGCTCTTGCTGTCTTTTGCTCACTGTCACCAAGAGTCTTACTTTCAAGTTTTTCAATACTAATTCTAGAAGGTAGTGCAAAGTACTCGTCATAGTACAAAAATTTAGGAAGATTAGGTTTTAAAAAAATTCTTGCAACATATTCACTGATATGGTCGCTTTTCCAGTTCCACTCATTAGGGCGTGTCTTCAATTCATCTTACAATGAACGATAGTACACGCCAGATAAAGCATTGACTTAAAATTACGCGCTA
>NZ_JASMRK010000044.1:0-3312 GCF_041431295.1 Psychrobacter sp. Arc9
TAGAATAGAGAGCTGACGATGACCTACTCTCACATGGGCGAACCACACTACCATTGGCGCTACGATGTTTCACTTCTGAGTTCGGGAAGGGATCAGGTGGGGCCATCGCGCTATTGTCGTCAGCAAAGGGGGTTAGATATGAGTCTGTTATTTTTATTGTTTGACTATAAATGTTTAGTTTATGGTCGATCAACTTGTAACCTAACTGAATCAAGGTTAAAGGTGATATCGAAATATTCTTTCTTTATTCTATAGCCTGAGCTATACAAGATAGATTAATTAGACTTGGTTACAAACCACTTGGGTGTTGTATGGTCAAGCCAAACGAGCAATTAGTACAGGTTAGCTACATGCATCGCTGCACTTCCACACCCTGCCTATCAACGTCCTAGTCTTGAACGGCTCTTTAGGGAAATCTAATCTTGAGGTGGGCTTCCCGCTTAGATGCTTTCAGCGGTTATCCCATCCGAACGTAGCTACCGGGCAATGCCACTGGCGTGACAACCCGAACACCAGAGGTTCGTCCACTCTGGTCCTCTCGTACTAGGAGCAGATCCTCTCAAATTTCCAACGCCCACGGTAGATAGGGACCGAACTGTCTCACGACGTTCTAAACCCAGCTCGCGTACCTCTTTAAATGGCGAACAGCCATACCCTTAGGACCTGCTTCAGCCCTAGGATGAGATGAGCCGACATCGAGGTGCCAAACACCGCCGTCGATATGAACTCTTGGGCGGTATCAGCCTGTTATCCCCAGAGTACCTTTTATCCGTTGAGCGATGGCCCTTCCATACAGAACCACCGGATCACTAAGACCTACTTTCGTACCTGCTCGACTTGTGGGTCTCGCAGTTAAGCGCGCTTTTGCCTTTATACTCTACGACCGATTTCCGACCGGTCTGAGCGCACCTTCGTACTCCTCCGTTACTCTTTAGGAGGAGACCGCCCCAGTCAAACTACCCACCATACATTGTCCTCGGTATTGTTATACCTGAGTTAGAACCCCAACATGACCAGGGTGGTATTTCAAGATTGGCTCCACCGAGACTAGCGTCTCGGCTTCAAAGCCTCCCACCTATCCTGCACAAGTCAGGTCAAAGTTCAATGTAAAGCTGTAGTAAAGGTTCACGGGGTCTTTCCGTCTAGCCGCGGGTACACAGCATCTTCACTGCGATTTCGATTTCACTGAGTCTCTGCTGGAGACAGCGCTGCCATCATTATGTCATTCGTGCAGGTCGGAACTTACCCGACAAGGAATTTCGCTACCTTAGGACCGTTATAGTTACGGCCGCCGTTTACTGGGGCTTCGATCAAGAGCTTCGCTTACGCTAACCCCATCAATTAACCTTCCAGCACCGGGCAGACATCACACCCTATACGTCCACTTTCGTGTTTGCAGAGTGCTGTGTTTTTAATAAACAGTTGCAGCAGCCTGGTATCTGCGACTGCCAGCAGCTCAAGGAGCAAGTCCTATCACCACCAACAGCGTACCTTCTCCCGAAGTTACGGTACCATTTTGCCTAGTTCCTTCAGCAGAGTTCTCTCAAGCGCCTTGGTATTCTCTACCTGATCACCTGTGTCGGTTTAGGGTACGATTCGTTTATAACTATTGCTTAGAAGCTTTTCCTGGAAGCATGGTATTTGCCACTTCGCTGTACAAGTACAGCTTGCTATCAGATCTCGGTATAGAATAGCCCGGATTTACCTAAGCTATAAACCTACATCCTTTCACCTGGACAACCAACGCCAGGCTGACATAACCTTCTCCGTCCCTCCATCGCATTATAAACAAGTATCGGAATATTAACCGATTTCCCATCGACTACGCCTTTCGGCCTCGCCTTAGGGGTCGACTCACCCAGCCCCGATTAACGTTGGACTGGAACCCTTGATCTTCCGGCGTGCGAGCTTTTCACTCGCATTATCGTTACTCACGTCAGCATTCGCTCTTGTGATACCTCCAGCATGCTTTACAACACACCTTCACAGGCTTACACAACGCTCCCCTACCACTTGAAAACAAATTCAAATCCGCAGCTTCGGCTCCTAGTTTGAGCCCCGTTACATCTTCCGCGCGGGCCGACTCGACTAGTGAGCTATTACGCTTTCTTTAAAGGATGGCTGCTTCTAAGCCAACCTCCTAGCTGTCTATGCCTTCCCACCTCGTTTCCCACTTAACTAGGAATTTGGGGCCTTAGCTGGCGGTCTGGGTTGTTTCCCTCTCCACGATGGACGTTAGCACCCACCGTGTGTCTCCCGGATATCACTCATCGGTATTCGGAGTTTGCATCGGTTTGGTAAGTCGGTATGACCCCCTAGCCGAAACAGTGCTCTACCCCCAATGGTGTTCGTCCGAGGCGCTACCTAAATAGCTTTCGGGGAGAACCAGCTATCACCGAGTTTGATTAGCCTTTCACCCCTATCCACAAGTCATCCCCTGGCTTTTCAACGACAGTGGGTTCGGTCCTCCGGTGCCTGTTACGGCACTTTCAACCTGCTCATGGATAGATCACTCGGTTTCGGGTCTATACCCTGCAACTAAACGCCCTATTAAGACTCGGTTTCCCTACGGCTCCCCTAAACGGTTAACCTTGCTACAGAATATAAGTCGCTGACCCATTATACAAAAGGTACGCGGTCACCCAACAAGTGGGCTCCCACTGCTTGTACGCACACGGTTTCAGGTTCTATTTCACTCCCCTCACAGGGGTTCTTTTCGCCTTTCCCTCACGGTACTGGTTCACTATCGGTCAGTCAGGAGTATTTAGCCTTGGAGGATGGTCCCCCCATCTTCAAACAGGATTTCTCGTGCCCCGCTCTACTTAATATGTTAACTCTAATGTTTCGAATACAGGACTATCACCTACTACGGTCAGCTTTCCCACGCTGTTCTTCTACATTAGAATTAATCGGCTTCTCCCCGTTCGCTCGCCGCTACTAGGGGAATCTCAATTGATGTCTATTCCTAAGGGTACTGAGATGTTTCACTTCCCCTCGTTCGCTTCCTAATAAATTAGGATACCTACCTTATGGTAAGTGGGTTTCCCCATTCAGAAATCTCCGGATCACAGGATATTGCCGCCTCCCCGAAGCTTATCGCAGGCTGTCACGTCTTTCATCGCCTCTGACTGCCAAGGCATCCACCATGTGCGCTTCATTACTTGACCATACAACCCCAAGTAGTCTTTCGACTTCTAAGTGTCATACAATCTAATTATGATAACGATATCACCTATGTTTATACGCTTGATTCAGTTCTCTTTACTTTTTTAATAACTCACCCCTGGGATAACAACTGATGTCGTTAAGAGG
>NZ_JASMRK010000044.1:3412-5739 GCF_041431295.1 Psychrobacter sp. Arc9
TAACCCAGACTCATATCTATGTTTTTAAATAGTCTCTATGCTCTCGTCGAGTCACAGATTCTGTATAAAACAGAAAGAAGTAATCAGTCACAATCACTTGTTTCTATTTAATACCTATTTATTTATTGGCATCTAAAGCTTACTTAACCGTCTTAGTAGTGGTGGAGCCAAACGGAGTCGAACCGTTGACCTCCTGCGTGCAAGGCAGGCGCTCTACCAACTGAGCTATGGCCCCATTGTAAAATGGTGGGTCTAGGTGGACTTGAACCACCGACCCCCGCGTTATCAACACGGTGCTCTAACCAGCTGAGCTACAGACCCTAATACGTTTGTTAAAAACGTAAGCTTAAACTAAAGAACAACTTGTTGTGAATTCTTGCTGACCGAATGCGTCTATAAGGAGGTGATCCAGCCGCAGGTTCCCCTACGGCTACCTTGTTACGACTTCACCCCAGTCATCAACCACACCGTGGTGAACGCCTCCCCGAAGGTTAAGCTATCCACTTCTGGTGCAATCAACTCCCATGGTGTGACGGGCGGTGTGTACAAGGCCCGGGAACGTATTCACCGCGGCATTCTGATCCGCGATTACTAGCGATTCCTACTTCATGGAGTCGAGTTGCAGACTCCAATCTGGACTACGATAGGCTTTTTGAGATTCGCATCACATCGCTGTGTAGCTGCCCTCTGTACCTACCATTGTAGCACGTGTGTAGCCCTGGTCGTAAGGGCCATGATGACTTGACGTCGTCCCCGCCTTCCTCCAGTTTGTCACTGGCAGTATCCTTAGAGTTCCCGGCTTAACCCGCTGGTAACTAAGGACAAGGGTTGCGCTCGTTGCGGGACTTAACCCAACATCTCACGACACGAGCTGACGACAGCCATGCAGCACCTGTATTCTAATTCCCGAAGGCACTCCCGCATCTCTGCAGGATTCTAGATATGTCAAGACCAGGTAAGGTTCTTCGCGTTGCATCGAATTAAACCACATGCTCCACCGCTTGTGCGGGCCCCCGTCAATTCATTTGAGTTTTAACCTTGCGGCCGTACTCCCCAGGCGGTCTACTTATTGCGTTAGCTGCGTCACTAAGTCCTCAAGGGACCCAACGACTAGTAGACATCGTTTACGGCGTGGACTACCAGGGTATCTAATCCTGTTTGCTACCCACGCTTTCGAGCCTCAGTGTCAGTATGATGCCAGGAAGCTGCCTTCGCCATCGGTATTCCTTCAGATCTCTACGCATTTCACCGCTACACCTGAAATTCTACTTCCCTCTCACCTACTCTAGCCTAACAGTTTCAGATGCAGTTCCCAGGTTAAGCCCGGGGATTTCACATCTGACTTATCAAGCCACCTACGCTCGCTTTACGCCCAGTAATTCCGATTAACGCTTGCACCCTCTGTATTACCGCGGCTGCTGGCACAGAGTTAGCCGGTGCTTATTCTGCAGCTAATGTCATCGTCTCCGGGTATTAACCGAAGAGTCTTCTTCACTGCTTAAAGTGCTTTACAACCAAAAGGCCTTCTTCACACACGCGGCATGGCTGGATCAGGGTTTCCCCCATTGTCCAATATTCCCCACTGCTGCCTCCCGTAGGAGTCCGGGCCGTGTCTCAGTCCCGGTGTGGCTGATCATCCTCTCAGACCAGCTACAGATCGTCGCCATGGTAGGCCTTTACCCCACCATCTAGCTAATCCGACTTAGGCTCATCTAATAGCGAGAGCAGTAAACTGCCCCCTTTCTCCCGTAGGTCGTATGCGGTATTAATACGAGTTTCCCCGTGCTATCCCCCACTACTAGGTAGATTCCTAAGTATTACTCACCCGTCCGCCGCTCGACGCCTGGTAGCAAGCTACCATCGTTTCCGCTCGACTTGCATGTGTTAAGCCTGCCGCCAGCGTTCAATCTGAGCCATGATCAAACTCTTCAGTTTAATCTTGCTATGAAGCTCTTTAAAGAAGCTTCTAAACTTGGCTCATTTAATCTGGCAAAATCGCTAAAAATTATGTTCGTAATGAATTAACTTTGAGTTTTTCTGCTGTCTTAAATGATAATTTTTATAGTTAATAATCTTTCCGAAAAGAAAAGATAGTCAACTTTATTTTTTAGCATTCTGAATCAGCAAAAATCCACACAAGTTGTTCTTTAGTTATGCTTTTAAATAATGTCTGACACTGTCGTCCAGTGCTAGTATTTCAAACTAAATAAGTCAGCCAATGTGGCTTATCCTATTTAGCGAGCTGACCATCATATCATGTTTTAATAGTCTGTCAACTTCTTTTTTTAATTTGTTTCAACAAGTTAACTGGGTTATTAATGTGTAAT
>NZ_JASMRK010000045.1:0-4677 GCF_041431295.1 Psychrobacter sp. Arc9
TTGATGTCAGTTTGCTTAGTCATTGCTTATTCTCCTGTTATTGGATTATAAGCAGTTACACAAAGTTTGGGAAAGGCTCGACTGAGCTAGGCTTCTCACCTCATACTAAAAAAACTATTTTTATGAGCTAAGCTACAACGCTGGTTATAACTCTATAGAAATATGGACAATATCATTATGAGAAGCAAGGTTCGCGAAGATCATCCAATTTTACTATGCCACTACACTTATCAGGTGTCCTAGTTTAGTTGACCACTACAGTTCAGCCTAAACTTGTTAAACCGCCTTAACTATAAAGTAGGGCGGTTTATTTTTTTGTAGGATTTGCAATCTTATGAATAGTTTTATTTCAACACTCAGTCTTATCTGATGAATAAAATCATAAAATAAATATTAGTGATGATTTTATTCATCATAATTAATAGGCTTTGTAATCGTTTTAATTAATTTAATCTTTTTTATCAATTACTTATATTTTTTTTAATAAGTTTGGTACGTAGATTGCATCAATGTTACTAGAGTTTAACTTACAAATACTCGAGGTAAATTGATGAATACTGATAACGTTCAAATCTTTAAAACTGCTCGTCGTTTGTTGACAGGTGAGAACTCTAGTTATCTGCTACCTGAAGAGATGGCTAGCTTAAATGTAAAAAGACCGTTAATTGTAACGGATAAAGGTGTCAAAGACGCCGGTATTATTCAACCAGTCATTGATAATCTCAAATCAAACGGTGTTGAAAATATATTTATTTACAGTGATATTTCAGCAGAGCCAGAAACCCACATTGTTGAGGCTTGCTGTGAGACTTTCGAAGAAAATCAATGTGATGGGGTTATCGCTATAGGAGGTGGTAGCGCAATGGACACGGCAAAAGCCGTTGCGATTTATAGTGGTGAAACAAGATCATTGAGCGAATTATTCGGTGAGGATAAAGTAGCGCCTCGGAAAATCCCTTTAATTTGTATGCCAACAACAGCAGGAACAGGCTCTGAAGTTACTAACATATCAATATTGTTGGATGTTCAAGCACAGATTAAAAAAGGCATAGTAAGTAATGAGCTACTACCAGATGTTGCTATTGTCGCTCCTGAGCTAACATTGAGCTGCCCAGAATTTGTTACTGCTGCAAGTGGCGTTGATGCGCTAGTACACGCAGTAGAGAGTTACTTATCTAATTTTGCTTCCGAAATCACTAAATCTTTATCCATTGCTGCAATCCGAATGATTGTTGATGCATTGCCTGTTGCTTATCAAGAGCCTACTAATATAGCTGCACGTGAGAAAATGGCTACAGCTAGTTTAATGGCGGGGTTAGCTTTTGGTAATGCTGGCGTTGGAGCTGTACACGCGCTTGCATATCCGCTTGGTGGTAGATTCCATTTATCTCACGGTGTTAGTAATGCAGTCATGTTTTCTCATGTGATGAGGTGGAATAGCACTAGCTGTCCTGACAAGTTTATCGATATCGCGATTGCTATGGGTGCAGACCATTCTATTAGTGAATCTGATGCGGGGGACTATGTAGTCGCTAAAATTGAAGCATTATGTGTGTCTGTATCTATCCCTAAACAACTTAGAGAGTTTGGAATCGAGTTTGACGATTTAAATGAGTTAGCTACTTCAGCTAGTGCTGTGACCAGGTTATTGCGAAACAACCCTAGACAACTTAGTGTCAAAGATATTGAAACTATATACCAAGAAGCCTTTTAAGGAGGAAGTCTGCTATGTCTTTATGGAAGAAGCGAACGGCAGCAGGAGAAGCATCTTATTATCCACTAGGACCATTTAAAGTCCGACTACCCTTTCTACATTACCGTTTTGAGTGGCCTGATTATTTCCAAGGTCTACTCATGTGTGCTGTTGATTTAGCTGCTATTCCGCTAATGACAGAACTACTGGGTATGCCCTTTGAAGCAGCCCTTGCCATTGTGATGATCAATGGAATTTTTTATCTACTCCATCACCTATTAGGTGATCCTGTCGTACCTGGGTGGATCACACCTGCTATACCTCTACTTATTATGTATGTATCTACTTTTCCTGAAGGAGAAAGTAGAGTCCATGCGCTCATTGCTTTTCAGATGATGTTAGGCTTATTCGCCATATTTTTAGGAGCATCAGGTGCAGCTAAGCGAGTCGTTCATCTTATTCCTAGTGCAATTAAAGCAGGCATCATTATGGGTGCCGGGCTAGCTGCAGTATCTGTGGTTTTTCAAGAAGGCGGGCGGTTTGAGACTTATCCGTTTACTGTTACTATCGCTGTTGGGATCGCATTTTACTTAATCTTTTCGCAGCATTTTGCTAAGTTAAGAAAGTATCATTGGAGCTTTCGTTTTATTGGTAACCTTGGTGTATTTCCTATTATTGTACTGGCAATTATTCTTGCACCAATGTTCTCAGAGGCACCTTGGCCAGATATCCAGTGGGGTATCACAAAGCCAGACTTTGTGACAATGTTTACTGAATATACTGTATTTGGTGTAGGTCTCCCTCCAATGACAATGTATTTAACAGCTATTCCAACAGTCCTGGCTGCTTACATCGTATTATTTGGTGATGTATTACAAAGCAAATCCATATTAGAAGAAGCTGATGAAGCACGCCAAGATGAAAAAATTGATTACGATCCGAATCGAGCACATCTGATTTTTGGCGCTCGAAATCTGGGAATGAGTATTATGGGACCAGATGTTGCAATGTGTGGTCCTTTGTGGGCGGCAATGCATGTTGTGATTGTTGAGCGATACAAGCAGGGCAGACAGGCAATGGACTCAATCTTTGGGGGTGCTGGCTCTTTCCGCTGGGGTACTAATACTGGATTGTTACTATTGCCTGTAGTCAGTTTAGTACAACCAATACTAGGAATAGCATTAGCTTTAACATTATTGATTCAAGGTTATGTTAGTGTTCGAATTGGTATTCAGGAAGCGCGTTGCGATAGTGATCTAGGTATTGCTGGTGTTATTGCTGGAATACTGGTTATAAAAGGTGCCACGTGGGCATTCGCTGCTGGAGTATTATTATGCTTCTTAATATACGGTTGGCGTTTGCGTGAAAAAATAAAGGAGTAAAACTGAGTGTTCCTTGATGAAAATCTACAGAGAGTTATAGACGCGCTAAGTGATGGCGTCTATATCACTGATGGTAATGGTATAACAATTACTATGAACAAAGCTTATGAGCAAATGACAGGGCTACCTAAGCGGCGTTTAGTCGGTTTACATATGTCTGAAGTCGTCAAGGCTGGTTTTATTTCGCGTTCCGTTTCACTCGAAGTACTGAAAGAACTGCGTGCTATTACTATCATCCAAACAATAGGTAGTAATCATAAAATATTTGTCTCTGGTACTCCTATGTTTGATGCAAAAGGTCGGATAGAGTACGTTGTCACTACAGCAAGGGACATAACAGAGCTTTTAAAAGCAAAGCATGCAGAAGAGCAGCTTGAGCAACTATTAAAACTAAGAGAGAATTACGGAACGTCAGTCGAAGGGGATACAGCGCAAGAAAAATTTATTATTAGCCGTAATACGAAAGCTTGTTATGATTTAGCAAAAAAAGTTGCTGCAACTAGTGCCAAAATGCTTATTCAAGGTGAAACTGGTACTGGCAAAACATTATTAGCAAATACCATCCACCAGTATAGCAAGGTCTGTGACGGTCCATTTATTGAACTTAATTGCGCGGCTATGCCAGAAGCACTACTTGAAGCTGAACTTTTTGGATATATGCCGGGAGCCTTTACTGGAGCATTGATAAAAGGAAAGATTGGACTGCTTGAAGCCGCCAATAACGGCACTTTATTCTTGGATGAAATTGGTGATTTACCGCTCAGTTTGCAAGCAAAGTTACTTAAAGTAATTGCTGAAAATCGCTTTATACCTGTCGGTGGCACTGAGTTTAAAACAACAAACTTCCGCTTAATTTCCGCTACACATTATGATTTAAAAAAACTGGTAGAAGCAAAATTATTTAGAGAAGACTTACTTTATCGATTAAGTGTTGTTCCCATTTATCTACCACCGTTACGAGAAAGAAGCGATGAAGTTCGTCCATTACTAGAACATTACATTCAATACTTTAATGAAAAATATGAACTAGATTGTCATTGGCACGAAGATGTTCTTTCACAATTAAGCGGCTATAACTGGCCCGGTAATATTCGTGAGTTGATTAACTTAACGGAAAGGTTAGTAGTTACCGTTGATCAGTCATTAATCACCGCTGCACAGTTACCTGTTGAATACAGTTCAAAAAAAATTTCGAAATATGATAAGTCTTCCTTGAAAGCGCAGGTGGAGGCACTAGAACAACAATTAATCAATGAAGCTATAGAAGAGTATGGCACCACAAGAGCTGCTGCTAATGCTCTTAGTATTGATCAATCTACCCTAGTTAAAAAACAAAAACGTTGGCGTATTAATGAAAGTAAGAATATATCTTAATGTATTTCTAACAAAGCTAGGGCTTGTTATCAATTAGCGGAGATATTTCAGAATAAGCCATACTTAGATTATATTTATGAATTTGAGATCGGATATTATGACAAAATAACATGCCTTATGAGATGATCAAAGGAAGCGAATTAAAGTACTTTTATTAGACCTCTTGCAAAAGTAGCAGAGGGAATTAAAATAAGAAGAACATTCATCGTTGTCTAGGAACCATGCCAA
>NZ_JASMRK010000046.1:0-4657 GCF_041431295.1 Psychrobacter sp. Arc9
GTGGTTTGATCATTATCGTCAGGCCGCTTGATTAAAATCTCCCAAGTTTAGGTCTACGGATTTGACAGCATAGGTCACAGAACCAAGATGATTGTTTTCTGATATAAGGTATATCCGCTGGTACATCAAGTTGATAAGGCCGTCCACAGTACTCACAGTGCACATCATCTAAGTAAGCTTGGCACTCCGCTAATACACCAAACAAAATATGATAATCAACACTATACTGTCTACAGAGCGTTTCTATATGCTCTACATACCGTCCATTATGCCCGTATGCCCAATAGTCTTCACATAGTTGTATGTCGGACTGATCTGCATTGGCGCTAAAAATAAGTTTTAAGCTCATGGTTATCTCCAAACCAAATAGTTAACGTTGATCACAACGAATAAGGAATATCGTAGTGATTCATAATGTCCAAAAATTTGGTCTCAAGATTCGTTAATGCATAATGATTTAGCGCTAACCCCTCATTGAGCTCACGTTGAACCCATATCCTAACCGCTTCATCATTGTAGAAAAGGGGGTTAACGCCTAGCATTCTTGCTAACTGCGAGCCCTGTTGTATTTGCAGGTTTACCATAAGCTTGGTAGATAGCGATATCGCTTCGGCGCTTAACCAGATTGAAGCATGCGGTGACTTAATAAATGTGTTCATGTATAACCTCCTGTAGATTAATATTTCTTTCTGTTATTCGTAATGACTTCCTACAGATTGAATTATACATACATTTTGAGCTGATGCAAATCAAAATGACCTTCTATAGAGCTTTTTATTACTTAATAGAACATTTAACTCATTTGAGAAACTATATTGCTGCGTATTATTTGGTGTAATAACTGATAAGCGCAGCACTATCTTGAATTTTAAAAGGAGGAAAGTTTATTCTTCTTCCTTAACTAGCTCATAAAGGTCGCCCACTTCAATATCTAAATATAAGCATAGCTTTTCTACTACCTCTAGATCCACTCTGGTCGCTTCTTCGTTATACATACGTGTGATTGTGCCTCTGTTGACATCTGTATCTCTAGACACATCGGCAATCTTAAGTCTTTTTTCGCCCATAATTCTAGATAAATTACATTTCACCATAACCTCCCCCATAATAAAATAACCTACTGTAGATAAAAATGTCTTGCAAAAGATGATTTTTAGTGTAAATTATGTTCTATAGCAGGTCATAAAGCTATTAGATAATAACACTTTAATCTTTAGTAAGGATTTTACTATGAGTTATACCTATTTAACAACCGAAGAGCTGTCACAACGTATTAAATATGACAGCAAGACAATACGCAATCAACTTAAGGATGCGGTATTCATTGAGGGCGTTCATTACATCAAACCATTTGGAGGTAGAAAAATTCTTTTCATATGGCAAAAGATTGAAGAGTTAATGCTGACAGGCTACGACGATAACATTCCATTTGCAGCGGGAGCGTAATCATGGCGAGTATCAATAGCCGTAATGGCAACCTATATGTAGATTTTCGATACATAGGCCAACGTTGTAGAGAGCAAACCTTACTGGCAGACACTAAGCCTAATCGAAAGCGTCTAGAAAATTTCGTTAGTAAAATGCAAGCAGAGATTCAATTAGGTAGTTTTCGATATGAAAACTATTTTCCACAGAGTAAAAAGCTTGAGCAGTTTCAAAGCTTAGAGCTCATGAGATCAACGAATAGCCATAAGGACTCAAGCTCAGGATTTGATTGCTTTAGCAGAGTTTGGTTAGAGGAAAAAAAACCGGAATGGCGGTGCTCTCAGATAACTAATGTAGAAAACATACTTAAGATTTATCTACTTCCCCATTTTGGCAATGTGCCACTAAATACCATAAACAAAGCTAAAATAATGGCTTTTCGGGGTAATCTAGTCAAGGAAGGAAATAGTGGACGACTTTTATCAGCATCTCGAATCAACCACATTATGACGCCATTACGTATGGTGATTACCGAAGCATCTGAGCGTTTTGATTTTGAGAACCCTTGGAAGAATATAAAGCCACTAAGTGTACCTAAAAGTAATGTTAGTCCTTTTACCTTAGAGGAAGTCATGCTCATCATTGACAACGTCAGAGTAGACTATAAGCCATATTTCACAGTACGGTTTTTTACAGGCATGCGTACAGGTGAAATTGACGGTTTACCGTGGAAAAATATTGACTTTGAACGTAGACAAATCGTTATTGATCAAGCAATTGTTGGAGGTGTTATAGGTGACACTAAAACTTCCGGCTCTAATCGTATTATCCACATGAATCAACTGGTTTACGATGCATTGATTGAGCAGCAGAGCTTCACTAAACATCGAAGTGAGTTTGTGTTTAGTACAAAAGCAGGTACTCCTTTGAGTCATCGCAATGTGACAAAGAGAGTTTGGTATCCGTTATTGCGATATCTGGAGCTTGATATACGTAATCCCTATCAAAGTAGACATACGGCTGCCACTCTTTGGCTTGCTGCAGGCGAGTCTCCTGAATGGATTGCTGCGCAAATGGGTCATAGCAGCACTACAATGTTATTCACAGTGTATTCACGTTATGTGCCCAATCTAACTCGTCAGGATGGGAGTGCTTTAGATAAGCTACTGATAGAGCGAGGTATAATACAAAATCCATGAAAATACCTATGTTTAACAAAAAGACATCCAAATAGATGTCTTTTTTCGATTTTAATGCTGGATGCTTTACATTAATGAAGCTACAGTTATTTGAATGACTTGTAACGGTAGCAGCATAATGGCTAATAAAGATAGTAACTCTACAAATATTAAGGATTGGTTGAAGCTAAATCTCCTTGATTTCGCTAATGGCAATGATCTTGAAATATTACTTATCGAGCTAAAATTTTTAAAAGATACCTTACCTGAGCAATTTAGATCAGAATTGAAAGATGAGTATCGAACATTGTCTGAATGGATAAAAACATTAGATGTGAATAGTAATTTGACGAAGACGCATGAATTACAGATATACGAAAATGGAATTGCTCATAAAGTATTTTTAGAAAATATTAGAAAGCCTCATCTGCATTTAAAAGATCTCTATCTAATTACCTTTTTAATCCATCGAGCAGACTCGTCTAAAATAAATACTATCCGTGCTGTCTACTTTTTTCTATGTTTAAGGATGGTTGAGTTAACTGACTATGATAGTCGAATTGAAACTACGCTCGATGAATGCAGATTTTTAACGAACAAAACTCGTGAATTTTTAGTTCCGTTTTTACCTGATGTAACAGAATTGAAAAGCCTAAAGGATATTGAGGAGTTTCTTATTAATGCTCAACA
This sequence comes from Psychrobacter sp. Arc9, assembly GCF_041431295.1. Lineage (NCBI taxonomy): Bacteria > Pseudomonadati > Pseudomonadota > Gammaproteobacteria > Moraxellales > Moraxellaceae > Psychrobacter > Psychrobacter sp. Arc9. The sequence goes on from NZ_JASMRK010000046.1 coordinate 3,294, forward strand.
AAACGATAGCTACACTAGATGGCTTGATGAGCGGCCCCTAACTTTTGATTTTGAAATACAGAAGTACAAGAATAGATTATTAAGTAAAGAGACATCTCTATCATCTGTTGAAGCTCAATTTGAAATCAATGAACGTATAGCTAAATACCTTTACGAATATATCTTACCAATCGAAAACTATTTCAAAAATGACTCCGGCATTACTCGCGTGACGACTGAGACTCATAAGATTATAAGTATCTTACAGGATAAAGATGATATCACTGGCAATACTGTTAGCGATCTCACCTACATATCAGAAAATGCTAGCGAAGCAAATGGATTTGAAGACCAAGAACGCCAAGACGATGAAGAGCAATCGTTTGAGCAGGTTAATTTCGAGCAACCTACAAACTACTATCTAGATAAAATCAGAGCTGAACAACAAGTTAACTGTAGACATCAACGGACTTTAAGTCAGGTAACTGATGTAAATGTTGCACATGCTGATGAAGTACAGATTTTAGTCACATATTTACTCAATAGTCTGATGAGTTTAGATATCAGAAGTATAAATGCTGACAACAATGATGAACAAGGTACTTTAAACATTGAATATGATCTAGACCATCAAACTTCTTTATATCTACTAATAATTTTATTGACAGGTAGATCTGAACTACTTATCTCAGAAGATTTGAGGGAGAGTTATTTATGCTATCGGTATCCACTAGAGTTTGCACCTACTCGTAGTAAAGTTCAAGAAAACTGGGATTCTAAACTATGCGCAGATAATACATCTACTCTCAATCTTTTCTACCCTATTGCAGTTGGCAATATATATTCTCATCTTTTACGTAACATAAGCACAAAGGTTTTGGAGGAGGTCAAACAAAAGGCCAGTGAGGCTCTAAAGGCTATAAATAAGAAGAGCAAAACTAGATTAACTTTTAATAAAGTTAAGAACTATTTAGAACACTACCTCATACAGAGTGGTCGAGATCAAGCTTTAGTTAATGTTCTAATTAGCAAACCAATACACCATTCTTCAGCACTTCCTTACTTTAATGTTAGCCAGCTAGATTTATTCTTATGCCAATATGATTTTAATGATCATTTGTATGATATAGCATTTAATACAGTCAGCGATGAATCCAAATGTAATGAAGAATATCAATTTTTTGAATTACCTGACGAAAGAGTTACAGGATATTGGGATAAACAAATAGGTAGTGTTTTAGCCATAAGAGAAAGCCGCTTAACATCTATAGTTAGCGATTTAATCACTCAGATCAATTCTGCCCTTTGGAGCCCATCCCATATTCTGTGTAACTGCCCTTTAGATTAAATGCCTGCTTATACGGTCATCAAACATAATCATAAAG
>NZ_JASMRK010000047.1:0-4023 GCF_041431295.1 Psychrobacter sp. Arc9
TTTTTTAGTCATGGTAAACTCCTTATCGAGTTGTTAGTTTACCAAGTTTTATTCTACGGTTTCTTCAGCATACCTCACTGCGAATCATGTATTAGTTTTTCTGGCGGGCAGCTTACAGTTGGTAGGTGAGATTTAAGAGCAGTAATAATAACCAAATAGTCTATCGGTTATTTGGTTATTATTATGTCATAAGATAAAGAAGTTTCTATTTAGAGCGATCTAGCTTATTTTGACTCTAATACCTTCTGAAAAGGTGGATTAACTATACCTTCTGGTACTAGAATATTATCTTCAGGGTGTATAGCTATTTTTTCAATATCATTAATACCGATTTCCCAAGCTTGCTTGACATGAATTTCTTTTATACTGATAGCGGAATCAAACTCAACTTCTGGATATTGATTTCCTTTGATCATATAGGCTGGCGCTAATCTAAAGCTTTTGAACTTATTGTACGATTCTTCAAACTGCATCCAACTTGAGTCATTATTAGGTTCCATTGTTTGGATTCTAGCTATCATAGTAAATAACTTTGCATTACTTCCTGTTTTAATATTTTCTGATAAAACTACACGGTAGTGAGCAGGGTTTTCTCTATCAATTCCCCTTATAACTGATACACGAAATCTTTTACCTATGTCTACATGTGTCAATTGTTTCAGTAAGTGCTCAAATATACTCAAGCCCTTCTTTTTATCTTTAAAGAGTAGGAACATGTAAGGGGGTTCATCAGGTGATCCCATGTAACCAACTCCCTCCCATCTTGTTGAGTCCCACAAGTCTGATCTGATTAGCTTTGTTACTACAATGTCTTTATGAGTATGTTTCTCCATATCGAATACAGGTATGTTTTCATGATCACCTAGCTCTATGGGTTCAATATCTATACTATCTTGTTTGGGTGCATCAACATCCCACGAGATGTTTCTCAGCAGTGGGAAATGTGTACCTTGAGTCAATTTTTTAAGTAAATCGTTATGTGAATTCTTACCTAGAATATTATAAATAGCTCCTAAACAGGTTTCAAACATCATTGATCGCGCAAAAATTTTATCTTCTGTAATTAGCTTCTCAAGAGTCATTTTAGAGTCTTTGATTAAAAAACAGCTATCAACAAAATCTGCAATAAAGAACATAAACCATTCACCTATAATAGGTTTGTTATTTTGGTTTAGATCTTCCCATAAGAAAGGGTGGCACAATATTTCGAATACTGTTCCTCTATCATTAACAATATATTCATGAGAAATTAAGTTTTCAGAATCTTCAAAAGAGACTATATCAATATTTACGATAGGTATTTTTGCAATAATATTATCTATCAGAGCAGTAGCTAAGAAGCTTTCAAGACTAGTTAAAATCGCCTCTGTCAATTCAATAAACGGTGTCTTATTAGGGAAGGATAATTTAATTTCACAACCTAATATTTTGGTACTATAAGTATTGTATTGAGGTAATGAAGGTAGCACTTTTGAAGTAGGGTGTTCTGTATCGTAATTTCTAAGGTCCAGCATTAACTTCAGTACACCTTCATCGTTACTACTTTCTAAAAGTTCCCGTACTTTATCTTTATATCCCAAAGTATATAATAAGGTTATCTGCGAATAAAATAGACCTAGCTCTTCTAAATTATCAACTAAATACTCGAACTCTTGAATTTCTTTTAAGTTACAACTAAGTATTAAATTAGCCATGCAGCCATCAAAATTAATAATCTTATCTTCATCTATAAACCTATCATTAATAACTTGCGAGCTCCATAATCCAGTTTTTAACCATGTTAATGATTGAGCAATACGGCCAAGAGTAAGTTCGTTCCAAGCTAGTGAGAAGTATGCTTCTATAGCCAATGGAAGAATAACTTTATTTTTATGAAAGTAGTTTGTCAACAACGAAGCTGCGTTTAAAAGAGTTCCTCTTGCTGCCCAATGCAAATCGACTTGTGAATATATATCCGATAATGCCATATTGGCGTAAGTCATCTCTTCAAGTGCTTCTTCTTTATTTAAGCCTACTAAAGTCTTTCCAATCAATTGAATAGCTCTATAGTAGTTACCTCTCTCTGCCTGCTTAATACCACGCTCAAGAGCTATTTTACTAGTCTTTAAGTCACCATTACGTTTGATAGATTGTTCAGTTAGGTAGTCTTGTAGCGCCTGATAATTTGGGTAAGTATGAAATATATCGTCTAACTGATCAATATACCCATAAATATTTTCAAATGAAAAACCTATTAGATATTCACCTTGTTGGCATACTTTCTGGATTCTTTGAAAGATTTCTTCCATTTTATCTTTACTATCAAAGTTCAGAATAAGCTGTAGCTGAGTCAAAGCTATTTCTGCTTGTAAAGCGTTACTAGGTCGGCTTTTATCCAGAATGATTTCATTTAACTGAGAAACAGTATTGTTTGTAACATTATCAACTGCATAAGTACCTTGTCCTTCATGTCTATATCGATGACTAATCTGAATAACTAATAAAGTAACAAAGTCTGCCCAGAGAATAGAGTTACTGGATTCAGTGATTGTTTCGTACGCGCTCTTAAAGTTACTTTCGAAACTTTTAAAATCTTCATGCCAGTAGTATGAAGCTCTAGCATAGTTGTAATAGGCATAAAATATTTGGTTTGTTGTACCATACCTTTGAGCTATTTTGACAGCTCGGTCATACAAACCTTGTGTCTCAAACACTGGATTTTCAAGTTGCTTACTCAACTCAGCAATATCTAAGAAAATATTAACTTGATTAAAAGTAATTTCATTAGGATTAATGTCACTATTGATTTGAAAAGTAAGTTTCTCAAGCCTTTGCTTCTTGCCATAGTCCTCAGGACTGAGGATAATTTCTCGTTTGAAATTAGTTGGAACCTGTAAAGTATCAATAGCAATATACTCAAGTTTATTTTTATAAGTCTCATCCAATAACCAGTTAATATCTAAGATGCAGACTTGAATACTGTATTGGTTTGAAAGCTCGTCTTCAAGCTTGCTTCTTTGATCAGCTTTAGCAAGCTGATTTGTAATACAAAAAACTTTAGTATAGCCTCGATTAGTTTCAACTATTTTCTCAACATCTTTTTTACATTTTGTTTTCCATGACTTTTGAGTGCTGACTGCGAATGCCCAACGTTCATTATTAGCATTACTATTTACACCTACATACCAAAGTAGTTTGTTCTGCTCTGAGACTGGAAAAGTCTGTGTGTCCGTTTTGCCATCGCCACCTGCTACAGGGCCAGTTTGCTCAAGCAAGTTTGGGCAAATAGTTTTTTGGCATATTTCTTTGACAAATGTTTCAAATGCGAGCTCTTTGCTCTTAGCATTTAGGTTAGATAAGTAGGTTTCAAGGTGTACTCTGTCAAGCTGACTACTAATCATTTTTTCAGAAGAAGAGAATTGTTCGGGACGTCTGTTTTTGAGAAACTGCTTCGGAGTAGGTAAGGCTTTAATATCCATATGATTTTTCCTGAAGACGATGAATACGTTATACGACTATTTGTGAATCTATATGATAGCAACTGCAATAGGCAAGCCAAGCGGTCACAAGCTATATTGAACACCTGCTATTCACTAAATCTGTTCAATATAGGTGTATCGACTAACTTACTTCTTTGTTTTCAGCCATAGATGGCTGACATGTTAAGTACTTAAGATGCTGAATGGTAATTTGTCATATGAAAGGCTCACTCTCTCCAGATATCGACTGATAATGCAATGTCTTATTAATTTGCTCTGGTAGAGCTACTTTAAGCTACTTCAGATATTTTTCAGCGTTGATTTGGCTAGTTGCGATATTACCTGTCATATACAAATGCTCTGTAACTATCAATTTTTGTGAAGTATTGGTATATTCCATAAATATAAATATTTGATTAGTATGACTGCTGCTGTCAAACCGCCTTCTCATGTTGATGCGGACAAACACACTACCGTATTTTGAAGTAGTGACCTATGCTGTCAAATCCGTAGACCTAAACTTGGGAGATTTTAATCAAGCGGCCTGACGATAATGATCAAACCA
>NZ_JASMRK010000048.1:0-3723 GCF_041431295.1 Psychrobacter sp. Arc9
TTTTATGATTATGTTTGATGACCGTATCAGTAAGCATTTAATCTAAATGGCAGTTACACAGAATCTGGGATGGTCTCGAAGTAAAAGCGCTACTACACGCTCACTATACTAAGGTAGCGCTTGCAGATAATTAATGCTTATGACTACTGTTTTATTTTTAGACATAGTAATTCAGCAAAGCATAATTATTTAAGTTCATTACCTGACGTATTACGTATCTTTTAGTACTCGATAAACTGTAGCCACTCCAACACCACAGGCCTTAGCTATTTCATCTTTTTTCATATTGTTTTGACTTGCTAATTCTCTAATGCGTTTGTGCTTCTGTGTATTAGCTTTTTTGCCTGTAGGTTTATAACCACTATTAGCTAATCCTTGCTTAATACGCTCTCTACGCTTGTCATTATCCAATTTAGCCATTGTTGCTAATAAATCAATTAGCATGTTGTTGATTACAGCCAATATCTCTCCACTCATGCCAGTATTGATTGTATGCGTAGTAGGTAGGTCTGCTACGATTAACCTTAAGCCTTTATCTTTGATACGCTGCTTTAGAATCGCAAAATCATCTTGAGATAGTCTGCTTAATCTATCCACGCTTTCAACCAATAAAATATCGCCTTGCTCGGCGTCTTTTAGCAGCTTAGCTAATGCTGGTCTATCGAGCTTTGCACCACTGAAGTGCTCAACGTAATCAACATAGCTATCACCATAGCGGCTACTGAAGGCAACCAAATCTACTAATGCTCTAGTAGCGTCTTGATCCTTGGTGCTGGCTCTCACATAAATACGAACGGTCATAACGCCCCTCTATTACTTAGAATTGATAATTAATGTTCATTGATAATATCAGGATATTACTATCGTTTAATTACTAATATAAGTCAAATGATAGCTAAATTATCGTTTAGAGGTTTTATTTTTTGAGTATAGGTTAATGATAGAAAATATGGTCGCTACTAAGAATAGGCTGTTAAGAGCCGCTCACTATAATTGCAGACTGTCTCGATTAGATGTATAATATAGACTGTAATCTATATATTGGTTTTTATATGTGGACTGTCATCACAACAGAGCTGTTCAACCAATGGTTTGATCAGCAAGATGAATCAACGCAAGAAAAAGTACTGGCAGCTTTGGTGGTTTTAGAACAGCAAGGTCCAAGCTTGGGTCGCCCTTTAGTAGATACGGTGTATGATTCAAAGTTTACCAACATGAAAGAGTTGCGTATTCAGCACAGAGGCAATCCACTCAGAGCCTTTTTTGCCTTTGACCCAAAGCGGCAAGCGATTGTGCTTTGTATTGGTGATAAAGGTAATAAAAAGCGTTTTTATAAAGAAATGCTAGCCACTGCAGACCAGCAGTATGAGTGTCACCTCAGAACTTTAGGAGATCCATAACATGACTAAGACATTACAAGAGATGTTAGCTGAGCGCTCTTTGGATAGCCAAGCGCGTATTAAACAACTGGCAGAGCAATTGCTTTTAGAAAACCAGCTGTCTCGTATTCGTGAAGAGTTAGAGATCTCTCAAAAAGAACTAGCTCAAACCATGGGTATTAAGCAGCCTTCATTGTCTGCTATAGAAAATCGCGGCAATGATCTTAAAATATCAACCATGAAAAAATATGTTGAAGCTATGGGTGGCAAGCTTCGTATCGACGTTGAGCTGCCAACAGGGAAGCACATAGGCTTTAATGTGTAATAATAAATTCAAGTGATTCAAGCGCTAATAAGCCACCTTCTTATAGGTGGCTTTTTTATTACTAAGAATAGGCTAATGTTATTAGAAAAGCACAGCAGCCCGTCCCTTAATTCAAAAACCTGTTATAGATGGTTCCATTATAGCAGTCTGTTTTAAGTAGTCTGTTAATAGGTTTTCGGGGCTTTTTAGGTGGTTCTGCTAGGGTATAGCTTAGCTTAGAAGAACTACCCTTAGGATATCTAATTGGTTATATCTCTAATAATATAAACTCCTTAGTGAAGTGCTATTAAACAACCTTGTCATTCTAGCCTATAGGGCGAAAAATCATTTTTAGATTACTATTATGCTCAAGAATTTTTTCCTCAATTCTCGTATATTCTTGCTTAAATTTGTCATCAATTTCATGCAAACGTTCAGAGTACTGATTCTTTTTCATTTCAATTTTTTGCGCTTTTAGTGCTTGCCATTCTGCCACTGTTTGCATGAAGGCGTCATGCTCAAAATTAATACGGTCTTGGAAGGTTTTCATAGCATGAGGAATATCTAGACCGGCTGACATTACTGTACTAATCTTTTGCTGAGCCTGTTTAAATTGCATTCTTACTTCGGCATGTTTAATGGTAGTGTCATCAACGGTACGTAGCTCAGTAGTTAATCCCACTTTAGATAAACCAGCAATCAACCATTTAGTTGGGTCATATTGCCACCATTTTACCCCATTACGGTAGTCGTATTGAAAAAAGTGATGGTAATTATGATAGCCTTCGCCCCATGTGAATATAGCGAGGAAAAAGTTGTCACGTCCACTATTCGTATCGGTATAAGGACGTGAGCCAAACATGTGGCAAAACGAGTTAATAAAAAAAGTAAAGTGATGGGTTAATACTAAACGTAATAGACCAACAATCACTAATGAGCCCCATACTGAGCTATGCTGAAGAAACCGTAGAGATAAACTTGGTAAACTAGCGACTCGACGAGGAGTTTACCATGACCAAGAAAATCAGAACTTACAGCACAGAATTTAAAGCAGAAGCCGTAAAGAAGATAGCAGACAACAACGGTAATGTTTCAGCCACTGCCAAGCAACTTGGTATAGCGATGCAAACCTTATCAAACTGGCAGAACAAAGCCAATCAAGGCAAGCTTTTAGGAACTGAGCAGTATGACCCTGAGCTTATGGCAGCTATTCAGGAAATAAAGCAGCTCAAACGGCAGCTTAAAGTGGCTGAAGAGGAACGAGAGATACTAAAAAAGGCCACGGCGTACTTCGCGAAGCACAGTTGATGAAGTACGTCTTTATCAAAGACAACCAGTACCTTTTTAGTATTACCTGCATGTGCCGCGTATTAAACGTAAAACCATCAAGCTACTACGACTGGATAAATCGTGAGATGAGTGAACAGCAGATACACCGTAATCACTGTGAGATATTAGTTAAAGCGGCTCACAGTGAAACTAAAGAACGTTATGGTGTTGATCGACTGCATGCAAAGCTAATAGAGCAAGGCCATGACATTAGCTTATACATGGTCAGACGTATTAAAGAAGAATATGGAATCAAATGCCGTCGTCACAAACGTTTTAAAGTCACCACCAACTCCAATCATAACAAGCTTGTCTATCCAAACGTGCTGGATCAGCAGTTTGATGCTAAGCGACCCAATGAGTCTTGGGTCAGTGACATCACTTATATTTGGACTGCTGAGGGTTGGCTATACTTAGCAGGTGTTAAAGATCTCTACACCAAAGAGCTTGTTGGATATGCCTTAAGTAAGCGCATGACCGCCGATTTAGTCTGTCGTGCATTGAATATGGCAATTAAGAATAAAGGTCCAAGCCAAGGGCTGATTGTACATTCTGATAGAGGCAGCCAGTATTGCAGTCATGCCTATCACAAAATTATCAAGCAGCATTATTTTAAAGGCTCAATGAGTGGTAATGACCTATGCTGTCAAATCCGTAGACCTAAACTTGGGAGATTTTAATCAAGCGGCCTGACGATAATGATCAAACCAC
>NZ_JASMRK010000049.1:0-3046 GCF_041431295.1 Psychrobacter sp. Arc9
ATGTCAGATTGAGTAGTCATTGCTTATTCTCCTGTTATTGGATTATAAGCAGTTACACAGTTTTTAGGAAACTCCCTTTACTTCCTTACTAGTTGCAATTTTCCCTTCCTCAAAGTCTTGAAAGATACGCTGAGTAGCTGGGTTAGAAGGAATATTATCGACTGCAAAGCTACCCAAAGTATCAAAATTGATGCGGCGGCGCTTTTCTATTTCCTGTTGGCTAACGATGATAGGACGATCATCAATAATTGATGCTTCAAGTTTAGAATCTTCCATACTAGCTCCTATCACTATCAGTAGTAGTAAAATTGTTTAGCAAGTCAGATAGTCTTCTATCTAGACAATTTTTCTCTTATTGATATACCTTATTCGGCTGATTTAATTATATTAATGATTTAGACATCGGTAAATCATGATTGTTTAATATCAAGAGCTATTGTGACTGAATAATTCGTACTTCTAGCATCTCCTAGAGTTGCGTAACTTACTTGCTCTAAAGTTTTTTGGGATCTATATGGACTAAATAACTCATCAAGAGTATGGTGAAAACTACCATCATCTACTCCAAATACATAATCAAAAAATATTTTGGCCATTGCAGACTGAGGGTGGCTAGCATCGCGAAAAGATTTATTGTGACTCCAACTACCACTGTATATTTTACTGAATACTCTTTCTATATTACCAGAAACAGAATTTGAAGCATGTTTTCGAGTAATGCCTGGTTTTTGCACGTATGCAGCAGCATTTTCAACAGACTTCCAAATGACATAATGCATGGTTGATACAGAGCATTCAGCTAAACATGATCTGAGAATGCTAATTAGCTTCTCGCCAATAGGCGGTGCTAGATAGTTCAGTCTTGACCTAGTAATCAGGTAGCTTAAACACTCTCCTAGCTGTACCTTTTCACACCAGCTCTTAAATTGACTATTCGCTACTAGAGCACTGGTATTTTTTCTAAATTTAGCGTTTATCAAGATTTTAGTAAGATTCTCAGTACTATAAGCAAACTCAAAAATCGCTTGATAGAAATCTATTTCTAATTCTTGTTCTTCGTTGATAGTTACATATTCGTAGCTATTTTCAGGAGCTAGTATGAGCAGATTTCGGTTAAAGAGATGATGTAGTATCTTTTCATCTAATTTAGAGAACGATGATAAAGGTAATGATAAGTTGTCATGTAGAGAAACTGTATTCTTTAAATTATCTGCTCCTATACTCTCTATGGTCGCTGCAAGTAGCAGCCTATCCACATCGTTAAGCTCAGTGACTGAAGGAATACTGCTTAATTGAATGCTTCTGTATTGATTGATGTACTCTAGAGCAGTCTGTCTCTTTTCTTCTGCTAAACGGTCTTGTTTAAGACGATACTCCAAGTACTCTTGATCCATTCTTTTTTCAAGCGCCTCCCCGCAATCGTCACACCGCCATCTAATAAGATCCAATCGAGTTAGCTGTGAGCGAGTATAGCAAATCTTAGTTGTACCGCAGTCTATGCATTGGCAGTCTAGTACAACAAGATGAGCATTTATTTTAACGATACTCGGTATATCTTGATGCTTAACATCAAACTCTCGACCTATCTCTTTGCAGGTATATATAAAACCACTTCGTTTGTCGGCTTCTCTTAGCCAGTATCTCTCACAAATAAGCTTATTGGTCTCTGTAATATCTAGCTGATACTCTAGTTTAGTTTTCACGCCCACCTCTCAATACCGACTATATCCCGTGGATATTGTAGCTTACCACTGTGAGTATTGCTATCTTTAGCAGTGGTTAATGAGATGACAACAGATGAGCGTATGATTGCCTTTGGAAAGCGTGTCCGTGAGATACGAAAAATCAAAGGAATATCCCAAGAAAGATTGGCGGAGATGGCAGGTATTGATCGTAGCTATATGGGAAACATTGAGCGTGGAGAGAAAAACATTACTCTGAAGAAAGCATATGAGATATGTGATGCGTTGGAGATTGAGATACAAAATTTAGTATAAAATGTTGATTATGTAAGTTTTAGAGGCCTGTGTATATTTTCAAATCACTTTAATTAAACGTAAGTAGTAAATACATAACTCTTCATAATTAATATCAGTTTATAGGTATATTTTAGTAGTCTATAATAAGCTGAAAATTATCGTAAAATACGTTAAATGCTTTTAGAAAAGAGTTCAATATGGTAAAAGACGGTCATGAGTATTGCGTTCAGAATGGATATAACAGATCACATGTAGGTAGATATGTATATGCCTTTGCTACAGCAGTTTCTTGGTTATTGATTTATGCTTTGTTGAAAGTATTTGGTGAGCTTCCATCTCATTGGAATACGATCTTGTCAACGTTGACTACAGGTACACTTTTTTTAGCAGTTTATTTTTTATTTGAGAAATGGATGTGGAAAACCACTCTGTTTTTTAAGATATTAAAATATCCAAACATATCTGGAAAGTGGTCTTGCGATGGAGTTTCAAGCTTTCAACAAGAAGATGATGATATGATCAAGCAAGATTTTAAATGGAAAGGTGACGTCATAATACTTCAAAGTTGGGATAAAGTTAGAATTAGGCTAGAAACAGAGTATTCCGTATCGAACAGTATTTCTGCAGCTATTGTTTATGATGAGATTGATGAATATAAAATACTTTACAGTTATGAAAACCGACCTAAAGACTTAAATCATGCTGAATTACGTATTCACCGAGGATTTGCAGAGCTAACCCTCAATAGAGACAATGAAAGTGCTACCGTCAAGTATTACAATGTTGACGGTAGGAAAACAATAGGAACAATGTTCTGGAAGCGACTAACTAGTTAAATAATGAGACTCTAAACTACTATTATATGAATAGCCTAGATCCTTTTTAATCTCTTTCACGAGATTATCTAAAGCTAGGCTCATAGTTGTTAAAGATGATTTCTTATCTTCAGTATCAAAAATTAATCTAGAATTGTCAGGTGTAAATAAAAGATCGAGACCATCCCAGATTCTGTGTAACTGCCATTTAGATTAAATGCTTACTGATACGGTCATCAAACATAATCATAA